>CAZUAM010000076.1:0-16296 GCA_964618095.1 uncultured Planctomycetaceae bacterium
TGCCCCAGGGTGCGCTGCGCGACCCTGGGCTGTGTTGTAAAACCGCTTCGCGGTAGCTGCGGAAATCGAACCTACGGTGAAATCCAGCGAGATCGGTTGGAGCCAGGCTTCAGACCGCAATACACGGCGCCTTTCGACTCTCGTTGGGGATTACATGCAACTACGGAGTCTTGGACCGCAAGTGAGCAAGTAGGGCCGGACTGACCAAGGAAAGGATCGATGAGCCGTTTAGAATGGTGCCGATGGCTGCTGGCCGGAACTGTTGCGGCCGGCTGCCTTCTTTGTATAGCCGCCCGACCGGCCAAGGCCGTGGAAGAGGCCCGAAAGTTCCTCGAGGCCCTTCGCGATCCCCAGGGTGAATTCCGGTATTACGACACGGCGTTGGAATACCTGGAGATGATTCGCAGCAGTCCCCTGGTGGATCAAAAGTTCAAGGACGTGATCGACTACGAGGCGGGGGTCACGTTGATTGCCGCCTCGCAGACGGTTGGGGAGACGTCGGTCCGGCAGAAGCGATTGGACGAGGCAGAGCAGAAGTTCAAGAAGTTCCTGGCGGAGCATGCCGAACATCCGCTGGCTTCGAGCGCGAATACGCAGTTGGCCAACCTGCTGGTCGAGCGGGGGCGGATCAAGACGGAGCAAGCCGCCCGGACCTCCGCTTCGGCGGCAGATCAGGCGCGGTTGCCGGCGGAAGCCCGCAAGCTCTACGGCGAAGCCCAAAAAGTCCTTGGCGAGCTGGAAAAGCAGCTCGTGAAGGAGCACCAGAAGTATAAGGTTGTCGGCCCGAGAGAAACCAAGAAGATCGAAGCGCGGGACCAGGTGCGGCGTGATCTGCTCCAGGCACGGCTGGCGCTGGCCCAGGTGGTCGAGGAAGTGGCCAAGACGTACAAGCCGGGCAGCAAGGGAAACACCGAGACTCTGCAAGCGGCCGCGAAGAAGTACCATCAACTGTATACAAAATACGAGGACCGTGTGGCCGGTCTCTATGCCCGTATGTGGGAAGGGCGGTGCTACAAGGACCTGGGCCAAACGGATAAGGCCTTCGAAGCCTTTGAGGACCTGTTCTCCCCGCCGGGGGAGCCGTTTTTCCAGCCGAGCGAGGACGAACCGTTCCGCCTCTTAAAGAGCAAGGTCCTGATCCTCCTGCTGGAAACGGTCCTCTTGCCCGGAGTAAAGCAATACAAGAAGGGCCTCGACGAGGCCCAGAAGTGGGAAGAATCGGCCCGGGGCGCCGAGGAGTCCAGCCCCCAAGGGCTGGCGATCAAGTACCTGGCGGGCGAGGCCGCCCTGGAGTACGCCAAGACGCTCAAGGGTAAGAAAGAAGCAGCCACCCGCAAGAAGGTCCTGGCCGACGCCAAGCAGTCCTTCGACTTCGTGGCGAGCTTTCCCGGCGCGTACCAGAAGATGGCCAGGGACGCGGCAAGGCGTCCCGAACTGGTGGGCAAGAACTTCGTGCCGCCGGAACCGACCGACTTTGCCGAGGCCCGGGGCCGCGCCAGGGACGCCCTGGACCGCATGCAGGATCCGGAGCTGAAAGACAACCAAATCGCTGCCGCCCGGGAGGAAGCGATCAAGTATTACCGCATGGCGGTGGGGATGAGGACTTCCGGGGTCACCCCCGACGAGATG
The DNA here is from genome assembly GCA_964618095.1 of uncultured Planctomycetaceae bacterium. GTDB lineage: Bacteria > Planctomycetota > Planctomycetia > Pirellulales > Thermoguttaceae > CAZUAM01. The sequence continues at coordinate 1,630 of CAZUAM010000076.1, forward strand.
AACGTGATCCGGTATTACCTAGCCTACCTGTACTATATGTCCGGGCGTCTGTACGAGGCGGCGGTGGTGGGCGAATTCCTGGCCCACTATCCCAACGCGACGGGGGCCCGGCAAGGAGCCCGGATCGCCCTGGCGGCTTACGTCAAGCTGTTCAATGCAGCCCCGCCCGAGCAGCGCCAGTTCGAGTCCGACCGGATGACAGGCATCGCCGAGCACATCACCCAGTTGTGGCAGGGCGAACCGCTGGCCGCTGAGGCCTGGATGACGCTGATCCGCACCGCGCTGGGCAGCGGCGATCTGGACAAGGCCCAAGAGTATCTCCGGAAAGTTCCGGCCGATTCGCCCCGGCGGGGTGAGATCGAGATGATGACGGGCCAGAGGCTGTGGGCGACCTACCTGCTAGCCTCGCGGAAAGTGGAAGCCGAGCGGCCCAGTCAGCCAGAGCTGGACAAGATGGTCGAGCAAGCGCAGAAGACCCTCGAAGACGGTATCGCCCGGATGCGAAAATCCGTCGACCAGGGAGGCAAGGTGAGCGACACGCTGGCCGCCGCCGTGCTCTCGCTGTCGCAGATCTACATCGGGGCCGGAGAGCCGGAGAAGGCCGTCGGCCGGCTGGAAGATCCCCAGATCGGCGCCCTGACGCTGGTGGCGGGAAACCATCCGGCGGCCGGCCAGGGCAAGTTCCGGGAGGAAACCTACAAGGCGGCCCTGCGGGCCTACGTGTCGGTGCAGGAGGTGGACAAGGCCAAGGAGGTGATGAAACAACTGGAAGCGCTGACCAAAGAGGGCGGCGACACCGAGGCCGGCAAGAAACTCACGCGCATCTACATCAGCCTGGGACGCGAATTGCAGGGACAACTCGAGCGACTTCGCAACCAGCAGAAAGCGGACCAACTGGAGAAGGTCTCCGACGCCTTCAGAGAATTCCTCGACCGCATCCGCCAAGGCGAGGGAAATACCTTCGGCTCGCTCAACTGGGTGGCGGAGACGTTCTTCAGTCTGGGAGCGGGTCTCGATCCGGGCGGGAAGACCCTGGCCCCGGAGACGAAGAACTACTACGAGAAGGCCGCCGACACCTACCAGAGGATCCTCAAGCGGTGCGAGGACGCCGATTTCGGCGCCCCGCCCGGCGCCGCCACCAGCATCAACATCCGCCTGGCCAAGTGCCTCCGCCGCTTGGGACCAGACGACCAGGCCAAGTACGACGAAGCCATGAAGCTGCTGGTGGAAATCCTCCAGGTCCGCAACACCATGATCGACGCCCAGGTCGAGGCGGCCTACGTCTACCAGGCCCGGGGCGAGCAGGATGCCAGGTATTACCCGCTGGCCATCAACGGAGGGAAAAGGGTCAAAAATAAGGACGGCTCGATCGTCAAGCTGGTCTGGGGGTGGGGTAAGATCGCCGCACTGGTGGCTCGGAGCCCAAAACACGAATCGATCTTCCACGAAGCCCGATATAACCTGGCTCTGTGCCGCTTCAAAATGGCCCTGAGCAAGCGCAAGAAGGAAAAGGCCCAACTGCTCGAGAAGGCCGAAACAGACATCCGCGTCGTCCACCGGTTATATCCCAAGATGGGCCAAGGACTATACCTGGAGCCGGGCGGCAAGGACTGGTACGGAAAGTACGATGATTTGCTCAAGAAGATCCAAAAACTCCGCGGTAAGACAGCCGACGGGCTGAAAGGGCTGGAGAACAGGAGAACGAAGACAGCTAGGTAACTGAGGGCATCCGGGAATTCGGGACACGAGATCACGATGCTCCAGTTCAGTGTGTAACGCGGCCGCCAGCGGCGGCGGGGTTCCGCGACCACTGGTCGCGGCTTTCCACGAATCCGAATTCCCGGACACCCTCAAGTAACGTGAAGCGATTCCGCGTGACCGGGTGGAGACTGAGCAGGTTGTGTGAGCTGACTCCATCGTAGGAGGCGACTTCAGCCGCCCCCGGCAGCCGAGAGAGCAAGGGAAAGTTCCATGAATAGGCGTTGTGTGATTCTCGCGGCCGGCGTGTGCCTTGCCGCCGGCGGGGCGAGTTGGGCGTTGGACATAATCACGATTGCCAAGGAGAGGGTGCCGCTGCGCGGTGATATCAAGGCGATGAGCCCGTTTGAAGTCGAGTTGCAGATCGGCCCCTTGACGAAGAAGGTCGCCGTCAACGAGATCGTGTTTATCTCCTACGATAATGAACCCGCCGCGCTGAAGACCGCCCGGATCGCCCTGCTGGCCGGCCGGTACGAAGACGCTTTGGCCTCGCTGGAGAAAGTCAAGGCGGACGAGCAGAAGCGCCTGGAGATCAAGCAGGACATCGAGTTCTATACGGCCCTGTGCCGCGCCGAACTGGCCCTGGGCGGGAGCGGAGAAATCGTCGCCGCCGGAAAGCCGATGGCCGCATTCGTCGCTACCCATACGGGCAACTACCACTGGCTGAAGGCAAATGAAGTGGTGGGTGACCTGCTGGTGGCCAACGGGCAGTACGACCGGGCCGAGACGTACTACGATCTGGTCCGCGCGAAAGCCCCCTGGCCCGACTACAAGATGCGGACCGGCGTGGCGGTAGGCCGGGCTCGACTGGCCCAGAATAAAACGGCCGAGGCGCTACAGTCGTTTGAGAGCGTCCTCAAAATGGACACCGCCGGCCAGCTGGCGGAGTCTCAGCGGCTGGCCGCCACGCTCGGCAAGGCGCGCTGCCAGATCGCCAACAAGCAATATGACGTGGCCATCAAGTCCGTCAACGGCGTGATCGCCAAGGTCGACCGTGAGCAGGTCGAACTCAGCGCCCGGGCGTACAATACTCTGGGCACGGCCCTGAAGAAATCGGGCCAAACCAAGAAGGCCCTGTTTGCCTTCCTGCACGTCGACGTGCTTTATTTCACCGTGCCCGAGACCCATGCCGAGGCCCTGGCGAACCTGGCCGAGCTGTGGGAAAAGGTGGACAAAGCGGGGCGGGCGGCCCGCGACCGGAGAAGACTCGAAGAACAATACAAGAACAGCCCCTGGGCAAAATAGGGGGCCACAACGCGGCCCGCAGGCATGGCCCGGCGACCGTTTCGGGGGGGCTGTGCTTTACGGCCGCCCGGCCGTCAGAGTAGACTAAATGGAGTTGCACGATTCCGGGAGTGGAGCGTTTAGCCGCCGCACCTACGCGGCGGAGAGTCTCGGTCACCTCGCAACCGCCCACCGGTATGGGCAACAGTGAACCAGACAATCCAACCGTTATAGTAAACTGGAGATCACCATGCGGCATCGGTTTTCGTTGGGATGGTTCGGGGCGAGCCTCCTCTCCTTTTGGCTGCTGTCCGGGGTACTGGCGGTCTTCTCGGGCGCAACGCTCATGGTGTCCCCGCTGTCAGCCGCCGAGGGGGAGATGATAGACGACGAGCTGGCCCCGGAGGAGACGGCCGAGGAGGGCCAGCCCTCGGAGGCCGGTCCCCCAAGGAAGCGGGCCTTGCAGTGGATGTACGAGTCGCTGGGCTTGTTCTACAGCGCAGTATTTCTCAGTCTGTCGTTTACGCTGGTGGCCCTGTTCGTAATGAACCTGTTGACCGCCCGACGCGAAAACGTGGTGCCGGTGGCCCTGGTCGAGGGTTTCGAGGCGCACCTGAACGAGAAACGCTACCAGGAAGCCTACGAGATGTCGAAGAGCGACGAATCGTTCCTGGGCCGGGTGCTGGCGGCCGGCCTGGCCAAGCTCTCGGCCGGCTACGACCAGGCCATCGAGGCCATGCAGGAGGTCGGCGAAGACGAGAATATGAAGCTGGAGCACCGGCTCAGCTACATGGCCTTGATCGGCACCATCAGCCCGATGATCGGGCTGCTGGGAACGGTGCACGGGATGATCAGCGCGTTTTCCGAGATCGCGGTGGGCGGTGCCCAGCCAAGACCGCAAGACCTGGCCCAAGGCATATCCAAAGCATTGTTTACCACGCTGGTCGGGCTGATGATCGCCATCCCGGCGATCGCGGCCTACAACATCCTCCGCAACCGCGTGCAACGCCTGGTGCTGGAAGTGGGAATCCTGAGCGAGGGGCTGATGGGCCGGTTCTCGACCGTCGGTTCGGGAGCAGGCGCGGCCGGGGCGAAGAAACCACAACAACGATGACCGGCTGATCGACGCCAACTGCCCCAGGGCGGGAGTTGACCATGAGGTTCTCCAAGAGAACTAGCGGTAGGGCGGGTGCTTGCCCGCGCGTGGGCCGACGCCCCGCCGCCCACACCGCGCGTGCGTGCAAGTACGTACCCTACGGATGACCGATCGCAAGGTGGGAGTTGAGCGATGAGGTATTCGAAAGCAACAGCCGGGGTCACCAAGCTCGACATGACCCCCATGATCGACATCGTGTTCCAGTTAATCGCGTTCTTTATGCTGGTGATCAACTTCACCAAGGTCGACCAGAACGAGCTGATCCGCCTGCCCGCCAGCGAGCTGGCCAAACCACCCGAGGCCCCGCCTGAATCACCCATCACCCTGCAACTGACCAGCCAGGGGAGCGTGATCTTCGGCGGTGAGCAAACGCCTCGGGGGCAAGATGCCATCTTGTGGCTCAGGCCGCGGCTGTTGCGCGAGCGGCAGATCATCGCCCGCACCCCCGGACGCAAGGTCGCCGAGGCCACGATCATCATCCGGGCCGACCGTAACGCCGAGACCGGAAAGGTGCAAGAGCTGATGCAGCTCTGCCAGGAACGGGCCATCGGCTTCCAGAAGTTCAAGCTCCGTGCCAAACAAGAGAGATTGTGACCGATGCGAGTGCGCAACGTCCAGCGCTACGGCGAAGAGAAGATCGAGCTCCAGATGACGCCGATGATCGACATCGTCTTCCTGCTGCTGGTGTTCTTCCTGATGACCTTCAAGATCGTCTCGCCGGAGGGTGACTTCAACATCAAGATGCCGCTGGCGGCACCCCGCGAAGGCCCTCCCGACGAGAGCCTCCCGCCCACCAAGGTCACGCTTCTGGCCGACGACTCCGGCATGCTCAGCGGCATCCTTCTGACCAAGCGGCCGATGAGGGATTTCGACCAACTGCACCTGGAGATCCGCGGTGCCGTGGACGACGCGGGTGGGCCGGGCTCGGCGGGGGCGAAGGCCACGGAAGTGGAGCTGGACTGCGAGTACCAACTCCGTTTCGAGTACGTCATCGACGCCATCTCCGCCATTTCCGGCCACGTCACCGACGACGGCCGGATCATCAAACTGATCGAGAAGATCAAGTTCAGCCCGCCCCGAGCACCCCCGTAGCCCCCGGTTTCGTCGGCGGATCGGTTACGTCTTCTTTGGCGGCTGTGCCGGCCGCCGCTAAACTTCCGCCTTCCGCCTTACCTGGTTCCCAAGCTCCGGCTTGGGAACCATGGATTCGCCTGTCAACACGGGGACCTGATCTTGCACAGCCCCTCAGGCGGCCGTGCCGGCCGCCGCTAAACTTCCGCCTTCCGCCTTCGCGTCACGCCCGCGGATGAAACTTCTTGTGCACCGCCTTCAGCCGCGAGGGATCGACGTGCGTGTAGATCTGCGTGGTGGCGATGCTGGCGTGCCCGAGCATCTCCTGAACCTGACGCAGATCGGCACCGCCGGCCAACAGATGGGTGGCGAAGCTGTGACGCAGCGTATGCGGGCTGACCTCCTTGGGAGCACCCACGCGGCGGGCATATTTCTTCAACAGCTCCCAGATCCCTTCCCGGCGCAGCCGCCGGCCCCGATACGACAACAGCAGCCAGTCCGCAACTGGCGAGGACGACGCGGCCAGCTTCGGCCGCTCATGGCAGAGGTACGCCCGAACCGCCTCCGCCGCAGGAAGGCCCAGCGGCACCAGCCGCTCCTTGTTTCCCTTGCCGCGGCAGACGCAGAAGCCTTCGTCGAGGTGCAGGTCGCGGAGCCGGAGGTTCGAGAGCTCGGAGGCCCGACAGCCGGTCGCATAGAGCAGCTCCAGCAAGGCCCGGTCCCGCCGTGGGCAGGGATCGTGCTGCTGGGGTGCCCTGAAGAGGCGATCGATCTGCTGCGGGCTGAGCACGGTGGGGACCCGCTGCCAGAGTTTCTGGCTGCCGAGCAGTTCGGCCAGGTTGTCTTCCGCCACCCCCTCCAATTGCAGGTAGCGGAAGAAGACCTTCAGCGAGACGATGTGTCGGGCAATGCTTGCCGGGGCCAGCTTCTTGGCGTGCAACCAGCCCATGTAATCGGCCAGCTCGCGGATCGAGAGCTTCGCGGCGTCCCGCCCGGCGAGCCACTCGAAGAATCGCGCCAGGTCCCGGCGGTAGGCGGCCACCGTATTCTCGGCCAGGTGGCACTCGCCGGCCGCATACTCGACGAACGCGCCCAGCCACGCCTGGGGCGAGCTGCCAGCCCGCGGCGGCTTGGGAGGCGACGCTCGGCGTCGGGTAACGGCCATCTTGCTGCAACCCCTGCTGCGTAGACTCCGCTTAAGGCCCCGGGGCTCCGCTGCCCCGGGATCGCCCGCCGCGGCGAGACTTCCCGCCCCGTTCCGCCGAGACCTGCCCGTCTCTGGTTTCGGACATGGGGGTGGCCCATCTTCAGCCAACGCACGGCTGAACGTGGACAGAGGGCGGCCGGAAGGCGCAGCTTGGACGCAAGTCTTTACTGCAAAAGGGGTTGCGATTCGCAGCCGGCGAACTGGTGGACCGCCCGATTACTCGCCGGCGTAGGGCAACAGGCCCATGAAGCGGGCCCGCTTGATCGCCCTGGTCACGGCGTGCTGGCTGACGGCCGAGCAGCCGGTCTTGCGCCGCCCGATGATCTTGCCCTGGCGATTGGTGAGCTTCTTGAGCAACTCAAGGTCCTTGTAATCGACGTACATCGGTCGGGGCCTCTGGCCGTCGACGAAGATCGGGTCCCTTTTCTTGGCGCGAACCTTCGCCTTGGCCCGCCGCTTGCTAATCTTGTTAAACTGGAATCGCCTGGCCATAGGATTTCCTGGTCAACTGTGCTTCGGTCAACAGGCCCGCAGCCGGAGCACCCGCCCGTCCCGGTACGGGGCCAACAGGTTAATGTATCAGAAATCGGCCGCGGGGCAACCCGGGGCTGACGGCGAGACCGATGCTCGAAAGGCTGGCCCCCGCTGGAGGGGTTTCCCGCCGGCTTGTGGCCAGACTAGGGGCCCTTCGGACCGGCAGCCCACCGGCAGGGCGTCTCGGCCAAGTCGCGATCCCAGGGCGTCCCCATCCCGGCCCGGCGTGTGCATCCCTCACCGGATTCTGCTAGACTGGCCGCCGGCAAGGCCAAACGCGTATCTGGAATCCCCGCCGCAGCGCCCGCAGAGGCGGGCAAACCCGTCAGGAGCATCTGCCATGAGAACCGCCGTAACTGCTGCATTGTTGACTGTCTGGATGATTGTGGTTGGAACATCGACGGCCGCCGTAGCTGGTCCGCCGCCGGGTAAAGGATGGAAACCGCTGTTTGGCGGCAAGGATCTGACCGGCTGGAAGGTCCCCGACGGTGACAACGGTCACTGGAAGGTCGTCGAGGGCGTGATCGACTACGACGCCCGGTCGGAGGCCAAACGCGACAAAAACCTCTGGACCAAAGAGTCGTTCGGCGATTTCGTCCTGCGGATCGACTGGCGGCTGAAGAAGACCACCGGCCTCTACGACATGCCCACCATCCTCCCCGACGGGTCCTACAAGAAAGACGAGAACGGCCAGGTGATCAAGGTCCCGCGTCCCAATGCCGATTCGGGCATCTTCCTGCGCGGTTCCGGCAAGGCACAGATCAACATCTGGTGCTGGCCGGCGGGCTCGGGCGAGATCTGGGGCTACCGGAACGACCAGAAGATGCCGCCGAAGGTCCGCGCCGGGGCCACGCCCAAGCTGCGGGCAGACAAGCCGGTGGGCGAGTGGAACACCTTCGAGATCACCCTGCGGGGCGAAAGGCTGACGGTCGTGCTCAACGGCAAGACGGTGATCGACAAGGCCCGCCTGCCCGGCGTCCCCCCCAAAGGCCCGATCGGTTTGCAGCACCACGGCGGGTTCAACAAGAAGACCGGCAAGTACAGTCCCGCCTCTTCCTTGATCCAGTTTCGAAACATTTACATCAAGACGCTACCTTCCAAAGAGAAGAAGGACCGGCCATGAACCGATGCCTCCGCGTTTCGGGCTCGCTATTGCTGCTTGGCTTTCCGCTGATCGCCTCCGCCGGCGCGGAGGAAGCTGCTTCCCCGACGCCGCGGCGGCAGACGGCGACGCTCCGCCGCTTCGGCGCGGTCGGCGACGGGGTGGCCGACGACACGGCGGCGATCCAGCGGGCGGTTGACGCAGGGACCGGGGAGATCCGGCTACCGCGCGGAGTCTATCGGATCAGCCGGCCGGTCGTCATCGACCTGGATAAGGTCGGCCCCACGTCGCTGGCCGGCGGCGGCACCGCCCGGATCCTGATGACCGGTCCGGGGCCGGCGCTGAAGTTTGTGGGCACGCACCAGGGGACCGCCGCGCCGAACACCGTCAAACCCAACGTCTGGCAGCGCCAGCGGATGCCCACCGTCGTCGGGCTGGAGATCATCGGTGCCCACGAAAAGGCGGTGGGCATCGAAGCCAGCGGCACGATGCAGTTGGTCCTCAGCCGGGTGAACGTCCGCCGGGCGCTGCACGGCATTCATCTTACCGGCCGCAACCGCAACGTGATCGTCTCCGACTGCCATCTCTACCAGAACCGCGGCGTGGGACTCTATTTGGACGACGTCAACCTCCACCAGATCAACGTCACGGGCTGCCACATCAGCTACAACGCCGCGGGGGGAGTGGTGGTGCGGGCGGGCAACGTCCGCAACCTGCAACTGACCGGCTGCGACATCGAGGGCAACATGACGGCCTACGGACCGCCTACGGCCAACGTGCTGATCGACGGCAGCGGCGGCGAGGCGGGGATTGCCGAGGTGGCGATTACCGGCTGCACCATCCAGCACACCGCCAACGCCCCCGATTCGGCCAACATCCGTTTCGTCGGACTCGACCGCAAGGATCGCCGGTGGGGCCACCTGACGATCACCAACAACGTCCTAAGCGACGTGCAGATCAACGTCGATATCCGAAGGGCCCGCGGCGTGAGCATCGTCGGCAACACCTTTTGGAAGGGCGTGCAGCACAACCTCCGCGTGCTGGACAGCTCGAACGTCGTCGTCGGTCCCAACGTGATGGACCGCAACCCCAGGTATCAAGAGCAGCAACAGGCCAACGAGGGCGCCGTGTTGCGCGACTGCCAGGATTGCACGATCACGGGGCTGCACATCAACGGCGTGCGGCGGGCCAAGGCGGGGCTGATCCTGGAAAACTGCCGGCGGCTGAACCTCACCGGCTGCACCGTCCTCGACTGCGACCATGCCGGCGTGCTGATGGACAACGTCAGCGGCAGCCGGCTCTCCGGCTGCCTGATCCGCAACGAGGGGCAGGACGCCAAGTCGTGGGTGCCGGTGAGCGTCTCCGGCGGCCGCGGCAACATGATCACCGGCAATCTGCTCGACGGCCGCGTACGCGCAGACACGAGCGTTCATCACCTAAGAGGCAACATCACCGAACGATAGGAACGCCCTTCGCACAAAGCCGCGACCGTTGGTCGCGCACGGACAATGGGCATAGTGCCCCTGCCAGTTTTGTCGCGACCAACGGTCGCGGCTTTATCAGACGCGGCGGCTCGGCTATTGATTGTCCGCGGGCGTTTCCTCGGGCCCATCGGCGTTGGCCGGTGTGCTCGGCCCGACCGAGAGGGCCACTCCGCTGCGGTGCTTCTGGATCAAATTCAGCAGCTTCATCCGCTGGGGATGATCGGGCTCCAGGTCGAGCACCATCTGCCATTGGGCCACCGCCTGATCGGGCTCTTGGGCCTCCTCGTAGGCGTCGCCGAGTTTCAGGTGCAGCGAGGCGGTCTGGGGACTTTCGGCCACGGCCGAGGCCAGGAATTCGATGTACTTCTCCAGCCGGCCCGACTGGTTGTGCTGGTCGGCCACCTTCACATAGGCGTCGACCAGGGTGGCCTTGTAGGCCTCCGGATCGAGCTTGATCGCCTGTTTGAGCAACTCCAGGTACCTGTCGTACTGCCCGGTGCCGAAGGCGGCCTGGGCATAGTAGTAAAGGAACAGGGCCTTGTCGTCGTCCGGCACCGTGGGGCCGATCTTGGTGAACATCTCATAGGCCCTTGCGTACCGCCGGGCGTTTAGGTAGATGCTCGCCCGAAGGATGTGGATGTCGGGCCGATCCTCGATTCCCAGCGCCAGCGCCTTGGCCACCTGGTAGACGGCCGAGGCCTCCGGAGCACAGCGGTAAGCGTCCTTGCGGCCGCGACCACCTGCGGCGGTGCCCGGTTCGATCAGGTACCAAGGGCCGTTGATCGTCCCGACCTTGCCCGAACGGATCGTCTGCACCGCGATCTTGCCGAAGTAGTTTCGCAGGTTGAAGTAGGCCGATCCCAGCTTGTAGCGCAACACGGGGCTGTCCAGCCCCAGCCGCAAGGCCGCCTGGTAGGACTCGGCGGCCAGGGCGAAGAAGTTGCCCGAGAGATAGATGTTACCCAACTGGTAGTGGTCCGCCGCACTTTGGGGGTTGAGCTTGACGGCTTCTTCGTACGATTTTCGGGCCTTTTCGGGCTGCTCGAGGTTGTATTGGGCCTCGGCCAACATGTGATAGGTGGGATAGTCGTGGCGGTATTTCAACAGCGGCTCCAACACGCGGACCACGTCTTTCCAGCGCTTGGCGGCGGAGTAGATTTCGCCCAGCGCCTGACCGGCCTCGACGTGGTCGGGCGAGGTCTTGAGGATTTCCTCCAGGTGTTTGGCGGCCTGGTCGTCCTTTTTTGCATAGCGATACGCCCGGGCCAGGTGCAGCCGGAAGCTGGTCTTGGTCTTATCGGCCGCCACGGCCTTGTCGAGCAGCTCGATGGCCTTGTCGTACTGGCCCTTAAACAGGGCGTCGCGCCCCTGTTTGAAGAGGTCTTCGGCGGTGGGCTTTTCCGCTTTGGGCTCCTCTTTCTCGGGCTTGGGTTCGGCCGCGTCGGATTTCGTTTCCGCCGTATCGGATTTGGCATCTGCCGCTTCGGGCTGAGGGTCCGCGGGAGCCGCCGCGGGCCAGGCGATCAGCGCCAGTGCGACGGCCACGAGCCGGATGGTGTTTGGTATCCGCATGGTGGGGTCTCCTTGTCGGGTTATGGTCTTGGTGTTGGTGTTCTTTCAGGTCGCCGTGCCGGCGACCGCTAAACGGCTAAGCCGCAAGCGGCCAGCGGCCGAAGCCGCAAGCGGCCAGCGGGCTAGAGGCGATAGGTCTTGATCCAGTTGATTTGCTCCTTGGCCTTGGCCACCAGCGGTCCCTGGGGGAAGTTGTTGATGTAGTTGGTGTAGGAGTCCATGGCGTTGACCCACTGGTCGAGCTGTTCGTAGTTTTCGGCGACGGCGAACTGGGCCTGGCCGGCCTTGGGGCTGCGGCGGTAGTTCCGCAGGAAGGCCTTGTAGGCCTCGATCGCCTCGGCGTACTCGCCTTCGCGTTCGTAGTACTGGGCGATTCGCCAACTGGCGTCCTCGGCCACGGCCGTGCCGCTGAACTGGCGGACGATCTCCAGCCAGGTTTTCATGGCGGCCCCGGCGTCCTTCAGCCGCTGGTCGTAGATAGTGGCCATTTGCAGCAGGGCCTCGTCGGCCTTGTCGGCTCCGGCCACCTCGGAGGCCTTGGTGTAGGCCTCCACGGCTTTGCGCAGCGCCGCGTTGATCTTGTCCTGGCGATCGGCCAGTTGGGTGGCGGTGAGGGTCTCGACTTCCTGGACGGCCTGCTGGGCGAAGAGCCGCACGTTGGCGTCGTTGAACTGGCCGTAGTTGGCCGCGAAGGCGGCCTCTTCCTCTGCCGCCGATTGCCCCTTGCCCGCCGCCTTTAGATCGGCGATCCGCTTGGATCTCCCCTCCTGCTGCCGGACCCGGTACCCCTGGGAGGCCTGGTAGGCTCGCCGCTGTGCCACCTCCTTGTTCAGGGCGAGCGTCTGATCGCGGGTCACGGTGGCCAGCTTTCCGGCCTCGTCTTCGTGACTCTTGCCGACCATGAACAAGGCGTCGTCGGCCAGGGGGCTGGTGCGGTACTTTTCGGCCACCGCCAGCAGGGCCTCACGGGCCTTCTCCTTTTCCTCCAGCGCGAGGTACGTGGTGCCCGCCGCGTACAGGGCGTCGTCGGCCAGGTGGCTGGTGGGCCAGTTGGCCACGACCTTGCGGTACTCGATGATGGCCTTGACCGGGTTAGCCAACCGGCTGGCCACGATGACGGCGATCTGGTGCTGGGCGTCGAAGGCCCTTCGCTGGCCTTTCTCGTCGACCAGTCCTTGATACCGCGCCAGGTCCTTCAAGACCTCGATGCGGCGGTTGGCCTCGGCCACTTTGGCGTCCTTGGGATACGCCCTGACGTACTCGCGATAGGCGTCGCCGGCCTGGCGCCACTGGCTGAGGTTGATCGTGCACTCGGCGATGGCCCACTTGGCCTCTTGGACGAACTGGCCGTTGGTGAATTCGTCGATTACCCGCCGATAGGCGGCAATGGCGTCCTTCCAGGCCTCGTTGGTCTGGTGGATCTGACCGGCCATGGTCAGGGCCTGGCCGGCCTGGGGATGTTTGGGGAAACTGTCGACAAAGATCTCCAGCACGTGCAGGGCCTCGACGTAGCGCTTCTGGTTCTTCAAGTCGGAGCCGATCTGGAAGATGGCGTCCAGCAGGTTCCGGTTGCCGCCGCCGGACGCAAAAAACAATTCCTGGTAGGCTTCGGCAGCCAGCAAGGGACGCTTGAGCTTCTGGTGGTACGTGTTGGCGATTCTCATCGCCGCCTGCTGCGAAAGCGCGTGCATCGGATCGTGGATCACCAGCTCATTCCAGACCACGATCGCCTCCTCGTTGTAGCCGCGGCTCTCCAACTCGGTAGAGATGGTCCACAACATCTGCGGGATGTTGCCGATCTGTGGATGGTCGGGATACTTGTCGGCTACCTGGCGGAGTTCCTTGCTGGCGCGGACGTATTGCCCCCGGGCCAGCGTGGGGCTGAAGGCGGCGACCACCCGGGCCTGCGTCAGAAAACTGTTGGCAATCTCCCACTGCGCCTGCTGCTGGTAGCTTCGCTCCTTGGGGAAATCGGCGACGATCTTGGCCAGTTCCGCCCGGGCGGCCCCGAAACGCTGGGCAACCTCCGCCAGCATCTCCTGCTTGCCGGCCTTCCGCCAATCTGCCGTGGGCACACTGGGCGGTTTGGAGGCCCAGGCCAGGCGATCCCGGGCGACCTCCAGCCGGAGCTTGGGGAGCTGCTGGTCAGTCGGATTGTCCGCCAGGAACCGCAAGGCCAACGCGGCCGACCGCTCCCACTGGCTTAGGCCCCGCCAATGGCCGACCATCACCAGGATCTCGGCCCGGGCCTGGGGGGCGGTGGCGGTATGCGGGTGATCTTTGAGAATCCCCTGGAAGATCTCGTAGGCGGCGCCTAAGGCTGTTTCCTGCCGCTTGAGTTCTGCTTCGGAAAGCACCGGCCTGGCGGGCGCCTGGCGGGCCTGCTGGGCCACTTGCTGGCCCTGCTCCGCCTTCTGCTGCCCGCCTTGAGCCTGCCCCGGCGCGCTGTGGTACACCAGCATGTCTTCGCGAAGCCGTGCCACCTGGGTCGCACGGCTGGCCTCCTGTTGGCGGATCATCGCCAGGAGTTGGGAATCCCGCTGGGCCTCTGCGCTGGCCGACGGCCGGTCGGCGACTCCCGGCTGACGTGGCGGGGCCGTTACCGGTGTGGGCTGCGAGGCAGGCGGACGCTCGGCCGGTCGCTCGGCCGGGACCAACCGCCCGCCGGCGCCTGTTCGGACTCCTTCCAACTGCTCCAAAGCAGCAGCCACCTGACTCGCGTCCGGCACGGTCAGCGCCAGCATCCTCGGCCCCGTACCCTCGCGGGGACCCCGCAGGCCGGCGGTGGTCAATGCCGAGAGGACCTGCCGGGCATGGTCGGGAATGGCGCGGCCCAACTGGCAGAGGCCGCGGGCAAACTTCAGCCGCTCCGGACGCCGGATGGTGAGCTTCGATGCCAACAGGTCGCCGTAGACCGAATCGGCCACCTCCCAGGCGTCGATCTTGGCGTACTCGTAGGCCACCGCCATCACCTTGCCGAGGGCGCCGCCCACCAGGGGGCTGTCGGGATTCGCGTCGACAAAGCCCTTGTAGGCTGCAATCGCCGCGGCAAACTCCTCGCTGAGCTTCGCCGGGGGCGGCTCGTCGCCCTTGCGATCCGCCGTCTGCTTGGCCAGGGCCTTGCGGGCCCGTGCATCCAGCGCGGTGGCCACGCTATAGGCCGCTCGCTGGGCAACGCTCGGCGTGCCCGGCGCCGACTGCGCCAGAACCTTCACCCCGGCCGCAAACTTCGCCAGATCGCGGTACACGCCGGCGGCCACCTCGAACGCGCTCTGCTGCTCGAAGAGCTTCGCCACGCCGAAGATCTTCTCGATTGCCGGAGAGACCAGCGGACTGGTCGGCCGGTCGGCGATGAACTTCTTCCATCCGGCAATCACCTCTTCAAATGCCGGCCCCAGTACGATCTTCTCCGTGGAGCTATACTGTTTCAAGAATCGCGCGAGGTCGCGCCGCGCAGCTTCGTCCTTCAACTGGACCAGTTGGAACGCGGCATATTCGTCGGCCGCGTCGACCGGCTTTTCGGCGTTCACCTTGATCGCCGCTTCGGCGACCTCGTAGT
>CAZUAM010000077.1:0-16276 GCA_964618095.1 uncultured Planctomycetaceae bacterium
TCCTGTGGCAACCGACCTTTCGTCGGCATTGGGTCCCTGGCTGCCGTGGGCAACCGTCGCTTGGCTGATGGGAGTCTTGCTTCTCTTGCTTCGGCCGCTATGGGGATGGTTACACATGCGTCGGTTACAGCGCCACGGGCTGTTGCCGCTCTCGGACAAACTGCGGCACGTGGGAGAACGTTTGACGCACCGGCTCGGTGTGAAACAGGCCGTTCGGTTCGCACAATCGGCGTTGGTCGAAGTGCCGGCAGTCGTTGGCTATCTACGGCCGATGGTGTTGTTGCCGGCCTCGGCGATCACGGGCCTCAGCGCTGCTGAGATCGAGTTGATCTTGGCCCACGAGTTGGCCCACGTTCGACGCCACGACAGCTTAGTCAACCTCGCGCAGACCGTGATCGAAGCATTGCTTTTTTATCATCCCGGCATGTGGTGGATCTCGAATGAGATCCGCAAGGAACGGGAGAACTGCTGCGACGATGTTGCCGTGGCCCTCAGCAGAAATCGGGTGCGCTACCTGCAAGCATTGGCGCGACTTGAGGAACAGCGGTCGGCCGCTCCCAGCGCAGTGCTTGCCGCCACCGGCGGACCACTCTTGGCTCGCGTTCGCCGATTGCTAGGACAACCGACGAACGAGTTTGGTTACTACAAGGCCACTGCCGGCCTTGCCGGGCTGGTGACCGTGGGGTTCGTCGCGGCGGCGCTCGCGATGAATCAGGCGCCGCGGGAAGCCCCCGAGAACTCACCCGAGGAGAGGGTCGAGGAGACGGTCGAGGCAGGTGACTTAGGTGAAGAAGCTGCCAATCACACTGTGCGACCCGTCGAGGCGCATCAATCGACAGTCGGTCACCACGAGCTTCGCAATCTCGAGGATGCGAAGGCCCAAGCCAGGAGCGCCGACCACGGGCCCCTATCGGCCGACAATCCGCAATCCAGCGAGAGTGTGGATTCTGACAAGAGTGCCGATGCCACTTCGTTTCGGCTTCCCACCGCCCCGATAGAGCAGAGTCATCGTTTGGCCGCGGCAGAGCTGAGCAAACCTAAAGAGCTGCGCGACCGACGTCCTGCGGGATTGGAAGACCTTGAATCACCACAGGCTGTCCAACGGGCCGTCGAACAGGCCATGCGAGACCTGGCGAACCTGTCGCAGTCGGAACGCAAGTGGACTTCCGATCCGAGGACCCGGCTTCGGTATCTTGGCGATCAAGCATTCGACGCGCTGGTCGACGGCATCCGCGGCGACAATCGAGTCGTCGCGGTGCAGTCGTGCCACCTTCTTTCGTCGCACGGCGAACGAGCGGTGCCACCATTGATCAGCGTGCTCGCAACGCATACCGATGAAGGCGTCCGTGCGGCGGCGGCCAGCGCGCTCGGTCAAACGTATCATCCCAGCGCGTTCCAGCCGCTGCTTGATGCGCTCGAGGACGAGAGCCAGTCTGTCCGCATCAACGCCTGCGGAGCATTGGGGCACTTTCGCGATGCCCGCGCGATCGCGCCGCTCAGCAAGCGCGTTGGGGACCCGAATGGGCACGTCGCGCGGAACTCGATTCAATGGATTCGCCAGCCGTTGACAGAAGGGCCGGCTTATTGGCCCTCCCGGTTGTTGAAGATTCGCAAGCTCACGGTAGATGCGAAAACATTGAAGGGTGAACAGTTTGGCCAGCCGGAGATCGATGTCTTGGTGGAACACCTGCAATCGAAGTACTGGGATGTACGGGTCCAATGCCTGCACGCGTTGGCAGCTTTGAACGCCAGGCAGAGCATTCCGCAAATCATCGCCAGCAGACACTGCAACTCCCGCGCCCACGTGCTCGCGCAGATGCCGACGCCCACAGCCGTTGATGCGCTTGTCAAGGATCTTGGTTCGGGCGACAAGCACGTCAAGGAAATGGCTTTGTCCGGAATTGCCGGCGGCGGCGGACGCTGGGCGGCTCCGCTTCTGATCGCCATGCTGGACGACGCATCAATGAAACGGGCTGCGCGAAAAGACGAATTGGGATTGGGTATTAGCGGATTCGAAACAAGCGTGACTTGGCCGGAATGGCACATGGCCCACACGGCGCTGTGTCAGTACTTCTGGGAGCACGGTCTGCCTGGCGAATTCCGCAATCTCTATCAAGGCGAGACAAACGACGTCCCCGCAGAAATCGTCTCGCTGCGCAAGTGGTGGAAGCAACACGGCGAGGACTTCCTCGCAGGCAGGCATGTCCCCAATCCCAAACTGACGACCGTAGGGTACCACGATCCCTAATAACGCAGTGTTGACGATAAGGGAGTCAGATTATGAAGGTGTGGTGCAACGAATCATCCTCGCCCCGACTGCATGGCCGGCTATCGGACAGTCTTTGGCACCGATCTCGAATCTGCCCGTTTCAAGGGTCAATATCGAACGTGTTCGTCAATCAAACGGCCAGCAGAGCCGGGAGAATCTGAGAGCGCGGCCAAGAAGGGTGATTCCTTGATCCGCCGGCCGCGTCAACTCCAGAAGGCGTCTCTTACGCGCTCCTGGCAAAGCACGACCAGCGCCCAAATCCCGAAGGGCATCCCCAGCAGAAACCACGGCGAGAAACAACAGACCGTGGCAATGATCGCCGTGGCCACGGCGAAGCGGTAGTTTTCCAGCTTGCGCATCTGGATGGCCCCCAACAGGACGACCACACCCAGGATGCAGCCGACGAGGTTGACCAGCAGTCCGAGCGTACCGGAAAGGATCACCGGCGTCTCGGCCGCTGGAGTGTCGGCCTGTAGCAGCGTGTCGAAGAAGGCGAGATACTGTAGCCCGATGGCCAGCGCGGTGGCCACGACCAGTCCCATCGCCGGCTCCGCCACTTCGGTGGTGGCGTAGCGCGTCAGCGACCCGTAAACGTCGCGGGCATCGCGCCAGTCGGGGTGATCGAAACTGGCGGTTCGGGTGGTGTCGGAAGGGACCCGGGAGCGGTTGTAGGCCCTGCGTTTTTCCGGGTCGCTGAGGACCTCGAAGGCAGCCTGGACCCGGTAGAACTTCCTGAGGGCCTGTGGGTCGTTGGGATGCAGGTCGGGATGGCACCCGCGGGCCGCCTCGCGGTAGGCCCTGAGGATTTCGGCCCGCGACGCAATGCGACGGACACCCAACGTCTTGTAGTGGTCCTGGGCCATGTTTCCCGCATCCCAACTGGCTACCCGCTCGGGCAGTCGACGCCCCGACAACGGCAAGCATATCAAACCATTCGACGCCGGACCACCGCCTTCCCACCCCGCATCTCAGAAGGCGTTGACGTCAGATAGTCCTCGGCCCTACGTCGGCCCCCATTTGGCAATCACGTACACCACAAAGGACAGGTACAGGAGTGTTATCAGGCCGAGAATCACGACTCCTACCTGCTGCGCGGAGGGCCAATCAGCCTCAACGTCCGTCGTGGAACCAGCAGCCACATCTCCCGACGGGCCGGGAGCCGTTAGCATCAGGACACAGGCACAGGCCAACACCAGCCAGATCACGGTGGCCATGGCCACCAGTGATGGAACGAACTCACTGTCGGCCATTGCCTCACGCTGAGGATACGGTCGCCTCAAGCAGTGCACCGTCAGGAACGCCGAGAGGACCGTATGGTAGGCACCTTTGGGTTTGCGTCGCTCGGGCTCGCACAACATTTCGTAGGCGTCCTCGATTTGCACGAATCGCTTTGCAGCCTGCGGGTCGTCGGGATTGGTATCGGGATGGTACCGGCGTGCCAACTCCCGATAGGCGTCTTGAATCTCGGCCCGCGAGGCATCGCGCTCGACGCCCAAGATGCTGTAATAGTCCTCCGCCATGCCTCAGCCCTCCTGCACGGCTGCCAGGCGTAGCCCATGACACGACCCAACACAGCCAGTATAGCGGATTGCCCGGCCGGCGAACACCCCCCAGAAAGGCGGGCAGGCTTTCCGGCTTCGTCTACGGGCCGCATCCCGCGGAACACCGCCGGCGGGCGTTGAAAGCGGATTCTCGCGTTACGCGGCGGCCGCCACCCACCGCTGCCCATGGCCCGCTACTTTCCGCGCAGGCACGGCGGCTTGGCGCCGCGGACCTTGGTCCGGATGCCCAGAAACTTGTCGGCGGAGGTGATCAAAAGCGTGCTGAAATCCTTGCCGCCGAAACAGCAGTTCGAGGCGTACGGCACTTCGATCACCCCGATCGGCTTCCCTTGGGGAGAATAGACCTTCACGCCGGCCCGCCCGCAGCAAACGTAGAGGTTGCCGTGCTCGTCCAGTGTCATCCCGTCGGGACCGGCGCCCAGGTCGATCCACTTGGATTCGTTGGCCAGCTTGCCCGGCCCGAGGACGTCGTACTTGTAGATCACCCTGCCCCGGTTGTCGGCCAGGTACAGCGTCTTGTCGTCGGGCGTAAGCAGCACTCCGTTGGGCTTGGCACAGACGGTCGAAACCCGAGTGATCTTGCCCTTCGGCGAGCAATAATACGTGTCTTCCTTCATCACGGTCTCTTGGCCGCGATGCCGGTAATTGGGATCGGTGAAGTAGAAACCGTCCTGCCGGTCAATGGTCAGGTCGTTGGGCTCGTTGAAGTGGGTGCCGTCGATCTGGTTGGCCAGGACGCGTCTCTTCTTGGTCTTCACGTCGAAGGCCACCACGCGGTAGGCGGCCCCTTCACAGACGCACAGCTCACCTTTGCCGTTGAACATCATCCCGTTGGCGTCGGTGCTGTCGTCGACGAACAGGACCACCGGCTTGCCCGGTTGGTAGAAATGAATCGAATTCTTCTTCCCGTCGGAAAAGTAAATGTTGCCCTGGGCATCGGCGGCCGGTCCTTCGCTAAACCCGTAACCGGTCCCCAACACTTCCGGCTCGGTGCCGGGGGCGATGATGTCCTCGAGTGTCATGGCGGCCTCCGTGGGGTTGGCGACTGCGAGGACCAAAACGACCCCTACGACACACGGCGCTGCTGCGGTGCGGTTCAATTTCATAGCGGCACTCCTTCCAATACGGGAATCTGGCTGCGTACCCGGTAAGACGTCGATGACCGTAGCGTAACACAGCGGCCTGCCCATATCAAGAACTTCGATCCACGGTTTCCATAAAGCCGCGACCGGTGGAGGCGATGGTTTCGGGCGCCAAGAATCGCGGCAGTTGCCGAGCTGGGAGTCTCCCCGATTCGCGACCAGCGGTCGCGGCTCTATGGGGTGGCCCTGGAAAAAGGCATCAGCACGTGCCGGAAGCCCTTTGCTGCCATCGGTAGATGGCACATTTGGGCAGTGCCGTTTGCAGCTTCTCCACCCCCTCGGGAGTTACCCGGGGGCAAACCAGCCACAGTTTCCGGAGGCTCGTCAGCCCTTCGAGATGCTTCAATCCTTCGTCGGAGATGTGGCTGCCCTGAAGAACCAACACCTCCACGTCCGTCAGAGCAGAGAGGTGACGGAGTCCTTCATCGGTTATCTGCGTATCGGGGGGGCCGAATCCCAGAGAGCCGAGACGAATCTGCCTGCCGCCGGGGTTGCTTCTCAGAGAGCCGACATACTCCTCAAGAACCGCCGTTTTATCGAAGAACGCCCAGTCCCTCGCGTCGAGCGGTGCACAGGTGAGCATGACCTGTTTCACATTGGGGACGTCTCGCAGACAGGCCGCAAGGGCTGCAAGCTTGTCGTCGCCCAGAGGCTCGCCGAAGAGAGGAGAAGGCGGTACTTGCCCGTTCTCCTCGAAGGCGGACCGCACCTGGTCAACGTATTCTCGGGGCACCCGGTCAACGCTGACGGAGATATACGAGGGGTGGATAAAGCGCACCGAGGCCGTATCAATCGAGGAGTACGCCGGGCCGAGCCATTGTTGCCACCGGCCAGGCGGCTCGTAGTCGACTTCCACCACTGCGCCCATCGTGCGGATCGCGCCGATCGCCCGTTGCTGCGCCTCGTATCGGCGGGTGCGGACCTTGTGGTAGGCGAATACCGCAGCCACGACGGCCGTGAGCACAAAGAGCGTCCGCAGGCTGTACTGGTACCAGCGGCGTTTGGGTCTGGGCGGATTGGAGTTGTTGTCGGTCATGCGCTATAGACACGATTGCAGGATTCGGTTCGCTCCTCGTTTAGCGGGCGGGCTTGCCCGCCGTTGCTGTGCCCGAGCGAAACGGTGCTTGCGGTGCAACGGCGGGCAAGCCCGGCCGCTAAACGGCAGACGGAGACGGCGGCAGCGTGAGCACGAAACAGGCCCCGTCGGCTACTTTTTCATCCAGCCGCAGGTCGCCGCCCATGTCGCGGGCCAGCCGGCGGCTCAGCGCCAGACCGAGTCCCACGCCGGGTGCGCTGTGGGCGGCCTCGTGGGCCGACTTGGAAAAGGGCTGGAACAGCTTCCGCCGGGCCGAGGGGGAGAATCCCGGACCGTGATCGCGGAGGTGGAGCTCTGCCGCGCCGTCGTCCGCTTCCAGCGTGAGGTGAATCCGCTTATCGGCGGCGGCGGCCGCGTACTTGCAGGCGTTGTCGACCAGGTTGAAGAGGATCTGCTCGGCGGCGGAGACGTTCGCCCGCACCGTGGCCTCTGCGGCCCCGTCCTTCGTCTGCACGACCAGTTGCATCCCGGCGTGTTCGGCGCGGCCGGCCAGGCGGCCCTCAGTTTGCTCGACCAGTTGGCCCAGGCTGACCGCCTCCAGCCGCCCGTCGGCCCGCCCGCGCTCCAGGCGTGCGTAGCAGAGCACGTTCTCCACCAGGTGCGTAAGCCGCACCGACTCCGCCCGCAGCGTGCTGAGATAGTGCTTCTGCTGGGCGGCGTCGGGCACCATGTCTTCGGCCAGCATCTCGGCGTACATCTGGAAGGTAGTCAGGGGCGTTCGCAGTTCGTGGGTCACCGCGGTGACGAAGGCCGCGCGGCGCTCGCTGAGCCGGACTACTCCCAGCAGCAGGGCGGCGACCGCGATTGCCGCCAGCAGGACACAGGTCCAGGCGGCCCCCAGCGAAAGCACGATCGGTGAGAGGAGGCTCTCCGCATCCACGCCCGTCAGCGGTGGACCGGGGATCATTTTGCCCGGGATCAGCCGGACCGGCAGCGCGGCCAACATGCGGGCTTCACCCTCGGGCGAAACCGCGCCGACCGGTTCGAGGTCGGCCTCGGGCAGCAGGTCGTCGACCGTCTCCAGCAGCGAGGTCTTGATGGCCGGCCAATCGAGCAGGCATCCCTGCACGTACACCCTGCCACCGGCCGAAACGCGCCGGGCGAGGATCGCCTCGCCGTCGATCCAGAGCGGCGTCATCAACACGCCGCCCACGTCCGTCGAAGGGAGCAACAGGTCATTCAGCGAGTTGGAGGCCTGGTTCTGAACCACGACGCTGGTGTTTCCCTGGAACGCCTGGCTACGTTGGTTGAATTCCACGGCACCGCGTCCGCGGTTCTCCAGGTCGAATTGGCGCTGTTGCCGCTGGACCAGGCGCTGTGCGGGGGTCTGGACCAGCGGGTTGATGACCATTTCGATCGGCTCAGGCGTACGCTCCGGCAGCATCCCCAGCAGCTTCTCCCGATCGACCAGCGCGGCCACGCGGGCGAGTTGCCCCTCGCTTGTACCGACCGCTTCCGTGGTAGTGTGGTGCGGCACGGCCAGCTCGAAGTTGGACCCGATCGGAAGCTGCGGCGAAGTAAGCCGCCCGTCGGGCTCGAACTGGAAATGGACCAGGATGTTCGGCGAGACTTCGCTCAACAGGGGCGAGGGGATCAGCATTTCCCCTTCCCCACGACGGTTGAACATGTTGCTGTAGGCCCGATTCACCGGCAGGAACGGGCTGTAGACGAAATAGGGCCGGGCACTCTCCTGGGCGACAAACGGGGCCAGCGTCCAATCCATCCGCCAGAGCGCCAGCCGGACATTCTCTTCCCAGGCCGCTTGTTGGTGTGCTTTGGCCTCCTGTCGCCGGGCCTCGGCCGCCTCGCGATCGAGTCGCACGGCGGCCAGGCTGATCCAGCCCATCGCCGCCAGCACCACCGCCAGGCAGAGGACAAAGCCGATCCAGATGGGCCAGGGACGTTTCATGGAAAGGGATTAGGGATTGGGGATTAGGGATTCGAGGGTACTTGTTGTGTCCGGGGCAAAACGTTTAGCGGGCGGGCTCGCCCGCCGCTTAGCTTCCGCCGCACGTGGCGTGACCGCTCGCCGCTTGGTCATGGGTCATTGCTCATTCGTGTTTCGTCATTTCTTCTCGTGCTTTGGTCGTGAACATGTATCCCTTGCCGCGAACGGTGAGGATCACCTCCGGCCGGCTGGGGTCGTTTTCGAGCTTCTCGCGGAGCCGGGCGATGTGCATGTCGATGGTTCGCGTGGAGACGCCTTTCGGAGTAATCCGCCAGACGTTGGCCAGCAACTCGTCGCGGGCGATGGCCCGGCCGGAGTTGGCGGCCAGGTAGTGCACCAGTTCGAGTTCCCGCTCGGAGAGCTCGGTCCGCCGGCCGTCGTCGAAGCGCACCTCACGGCGAGCCAGGTCGATCCGGCCGCCGGGGATCTCGACCTCGGCCAGGTCGGAAGGACGTTCGGCACTGCGGCGCATGACGGCTTCCACCCGGGCAAGCAGCTCCTTGACGCTGAACGGCTTGACCACGTAATCGTCGGCCCCGTCGCGGAGTCCCCGCACCCGATCCGCCTCTTCGCCGCGTGCGGTAAGAATAATGACCGGCAGGGTGGGCCGCAGCCGCCGGACCTGCTGGAGGATCTCGAATCCCTCCCGGCCGGGCAATACCAGGTCCAAGAGCAGGAGGTCGAACTGGCCCCGGACGGCCAATTCCAGGCCGGCGTCGCCGTCGCCGGCCTCCAGCGTGTCGTAGCCGGCGAAGCGCAGGGCATCGACGATCCCCCGCCGAATGGCGGGGTCGTCCTCGATGGTCAGGATTCGGTTCCGCGACATGGCGTCACCTTGCTAAATTAAGTATAGCCGATTGGGCCGGGCGCCGCCAGGAGGCCCGCCTCTTCCCCGACTCAGCCTACGGCCGCAGCCAACCCCGTTTGGCCCCCGCTGCCACGCCGGGGCCTCCCGCCGCGTAGCCGCGGCGGCTAAACATCGCATTCGCACAATCGTGTAACTCGGTTCAGTGCGACTTCACGTAGCGCTCGTACTGATAGGTGAGCGTTTTCTCTTCACCGGGCTCCAGCTTCACGTGCCAGCGGATCGAGCCGGCTCGCTGGAGGAGCTGGAGCTTCGTCGAATCGCCGGAGATTACGCCGCCTTGGTCGGCCTCGATCGGTTTGCCGGGAATCGGGTTGGAAATGACGATGTCGACCGTGCGTTTCTCGAAGTTGCGGAGCTTCAGCGTGCCTTTCAGGGTGACCAGGTCGAGAGAGACGTCGCGGGCAGGCGTATGGGCCTTGAGCTTGCGGTCGATCTCGCCCTCGGTCTTATCGTGGGCGATGTTGATCGCGGCGGTCACGGGCAGTTCGCCGTTGCCCCCCTTGGGAGTGTACTTCAACAGATCCTCGCTCAAGGGCCGCTCGGCACTGACCGCCAGGCAGGGACCGGTGGTCCAGGCCGTATCCGAGCGGTTGTGCAGCACCAGGGAATGCTCCATCCGTCCCGGCGGCGACCAGCGGTAGATGTGCGAGTAGGTAATCTTCCGCTTGAACAGCGTAATGATGGCCTTCTCGCCGCGGCGGAGCGTGAGGTCCTTCTTGGTGTAGACCGTGTAGTCGGTGGCGGCTGCCCCGTCCATCTGGGGAAGGTTCCCCAGGGCCTTGCCGAGGTCGCCGCCGGCGCCCCCCACCGGCTGTTCCACCACGCCGGCGGGCCGGTCGAATTGGCCGGATACCGTCGTGTTGGACGCAATGGCCGCCCGGTTCATGATCTGGGTGCGCACGGCGGCGGGTGCCACGGCCGCGCCGATGGTGCGGATCACCTGGCCCACGGCAATCGGGGCCATGTACTGGGTGTGCACGAAATGGGGCACGCCCACCACCAGGTGCACGTCGCTGTGGATCAGGTCCTCCGCCTCGTTGACCAGCGTGCCGCGGAGCGTCAACTCGGCGGTCTTGTCATCGACTACCGTCAAGGTGTACTCGGGGATCCAGGTGATGCCCTTTCGCAGGTAAGCCATGCCGAGGGTGCTCTTCTGGGGCGGCTTTTCCGCCTCGCTCAAGAGGTGGATCCGCAGCGGCAACTCCAGGACCTGCATCCGCGTGATTCCCTCCACCGGAACCGCGAAGCTGTTGGTGCCACTGTCGAGCACCACGAACTCGGGGCCCACCGAAACCAGCTTGCCGGCGGCGGTGCGCTCCTGGTCCTTGTACTTGTAGTGCAACTGGACTTTGAGGTTCTTGCTGGCCTGGAGCCGGGCCCGTTTGCTGGCCGCGTCCTTCGGCGCGTCGCGGCCGTCGAATTCGACCACCTCGCCCGGCCCGGAGCCCACCACGTCGACGGTCTCCTTTTCGTTGTGGGCGAAGATCGCCAGGGTGCCGAATGCGGCCGGGGGGATATGCCGGGCCACGCACCAGCCGTCGCGGACCTCGACCTCGCCCTCGCGCATGAAGAACCCCAGCCCGTTCTTGAACACCGCCACCGACTTGGTCCGCGGTTTCCACAGATGCGGGTTGTCGTCCTCCGCAACCGCGGCAGCCTGGGCGGCCGATACGGCCAGCGGCTGCCAGCCCAGCATCGCCAGGGCCACGACGGCCGCCAGTACCACTACCAGCCAGCTTCTGCAAACCGAGTAACTCCCTGAACCCCTTCTGAACGCAGCCATAGTAAGACCTCCTCAAACAAGTAACATCGACGGGAACCGATACCACGATCGCACGACTGCCGGCGCCAAACGGGTCGTGCCGATCAACTGTCGTTATTCTAACAGGCCACGGGCCGGGACCCTGTAACGGGTTTGTAACAAGGCACGGGCACAAACAGGGCCCCGGGCCGCTTTACTTCTTCGGGTGCCTCGGGTAAAGTGGCCTCGGCGGCTATCTCGTTAAGGGCCACGCCGGCAACCGGATCAATTCAGTCTCAATCCCTGGAGGCAATCCCCATGCGACGCTCCGCACCGGTTCCCTTATTGACCAGGACACTGCTGGTTGTTCTCTGCACCTCGGCCCTCGGCTCGGCGAAGGTGTGTGCCGCCGAGGCAGGCAAGTTCAACGTGCTGTTTATCGCGATCGACGACCTTCGGCCGGAGACGGGCTGCTACGGCAACCCGCTGATCAAGACCCCCCACATCGACGCCCTGGCAGCCCGGGGGACGGTCTTCAATCGGGCGTATTGTCAGCAGGCCGTGTGCAGCCCCTCGCGGACCTCGCTGTTGACCGGCCGGCGTCCCGATACGACCAAGGTCTACGATTTGCAGACCCACTTCCGCCTCCATCTGCCCGAGGTGGTCACTTTGCCCCAGCACTTCAAACGGCACGGGTACCACGCGCAAGGACTGAGCAAGATCTACCACGGGGGTCTGGACGATCCGCAGAGCTGGAGCGTGCCCCACTGGCGGCCGCAGGGCCCGGGCTACGGGAAGCCGGAGACGCTGGCCGCCCTGCAAGCACAGGCCAAGCAGCTCCGCGCGAAATACAAGGGCCCGGCCTCGTCGGTGGCAAAGCGCGACCCCAAGACGGGGACGGTGCTGAAACGGACGCGGCCGAGATACCGTGCCCGCGGCCCGGCCTGGGAAGACCCCGACGTGCCCGACGGCGCCCTGCCCGACGGAAAGACCGCCGACAGGGCCGTCGAGCTGCTCCGCCAGATCAAGGACCGGCCGTTCTTCCTGGCCGCGGGATTCCTCAAGCCGCACCTGCCGTTCGTGGCGCCGAAGAAGTATTACGATCTGTACCGCCGCGAAGACTTGAAGCTGGCACCCAATCCGTTTCCTCCCAAGGGCGTGCCAAAAATCGCGCTTACGAACTGGGGCGAGCTGCGCAACTACCAGGGTATCCCCAACAAGGGACCACTACCGGACGATATGGCCCTGGACCTGATCCACGGATACTACGCCGCCACCAGTTACATCGACGCCCAGATCGGCCGCCTGCTCGTGGAGCTCGACCGGCTCAAGCTCCGCGAGAAGACGGTCATCGTCCTCTGGGGCGATCACGGCTGGCAACTGGGCGAGCACGGGCTGTGGTGCAAACACACCAACTTCGAGGTCGCCGCCCGCGCACCGATGATCTTCAGCGCGCCCCGCCAAAACAGACCCGGTGCCAAAACCGACGCACTGGCCGAGTTTGTCGACATCTACCCGACGCTGTGCGAGCTGTGCGGGCTCCCGATTCCCGAGGGTCTCGAGGGAACCAGCCTGGTGCCGGTGATGGAGGATCCGGATCGTCCCTGGAAGAAGGCGGCCTTCAGCCAGTATCCCCGGGGCAAGATCATGGGATATTCGATGCGGACGGACCGCTACCGCTACACCCAGTGGCTCCCCCGCGACGGAGGCCGCCCATCGGTGGGGCATGAATATGTCCCACCGAATGGGCTGGTGGCGTCGGAGCTCTACGATCACCAGACTGATCCGCAGGAAAACGTCAACCTCGCCAATCGCCCGCGGCACAAGATGCTGATCCGGCAACTCGGCGAGCAACTCCACGCGGGCTGGCGGGCCGCAAGTCCAAAAAAGTGATTGAGGCTGTCCGGGAATTCCACCGGTGAAAAGCCCCTTGTGGGAGGCGTCTCCGACAGCGACCAGGCGACTCTGCGGTCCCAGTGGCCGACAAAGTCGCCTCCCACAACTTCGAATTCCCGGACACGCCCGAGTCGCTGGGAGTGTCTGGGAGTTCAGCCGCCCGGCAACGAGGCCCCAAAGCCCCGGGACTGAGCCCGATCGACGTTCGTCTCTCGTCGGCATCTTGCAGACAAGTTGGGTGGTTCGGACATGCAGCCCGGGAGTGGAATCGAGATCTGTCTATACGTTTTATCCGGTTCCTTCGGGGTCTGGCAGGTCGCGGCACGGCTCTTTTGGCCTTTGCGATCAGGGCTTTCTCGCAGGCGGCGCGGATTGGGGAGCCAAATGCTTGCAAAAACCGCCAGGCCAACCCATAATTTACAAATGCTCGATTTTACCAACGTCTCCCTGATCGGCATGCCCGGGGTCGGCAAGAGCACGGTCGGCGTCTTGCTGGCCAAGGCCCTCTCGTGGAATTTTCTCGACACCGACGTGCTGATCCAGGTGGCCGAGGAGAGACCCCTGCACGAGATTGTCGATACGGAAGGCATCGAGAGATTCTCGCGGATCGAACAGCGGCACGTGGTGGCCCTGGACCGTCGCCAGTACGTGATCGCCGTGGGCAGCACCGCGGTCTACGGCCCGGCGGCCATGCAGCACTTAAGGGCGTTGGGAGTTCTGGTCCACCTCGACCTCCCACTGTTTTCCCTGGAAGAGCGATTGGCGAGGTTGGACGGGCACGCGAGGCTGATGGCGCCGGGCCGGACGCTCCACGGCATCTTTCAACATCGGCAGCCCCTCTACCAGCAGTACGCCGACGCCACGATCGATTGTCTCGACTGCACCCAGGAACAGATCGTCGACGAAATCATCTCCCACCTCTCTCAGGGGCTGTCCAAGATCAAGTGTTGACTTTGCCGTCCGCCGGGAGGTAGGACAGCCCCGTTCTCACAACGACGAGGTCGTCGTTTCTACGGGCCCGATCACCAGGCAGCCGGAGCTGACAACGGATCGCTGAGGACGGATACCTCCCACCTGGAGCTTCTCGATCTAGCGCTGTAGGATGTAGGGCATCTTGGGAAGAAGTGCCGCTGGCCACGTGCCTCCCGCAACGGATCTGCGAAACATGGAAAACGAGATCGTCCCCGCCGACAAGAACCACCGCCGGCTGGCGCTGGTCACGGCGGCGTTGCTCACCATCCTCGGCTTGGTGGCCCTGGGGATACTCCACGGGCACCTGGGGAAGATCGAGGAGCTGGCAAAGGACAACCCGCGGGCGGCCGGGGAAAAGGTGCTTCGCCTGGCGGCGACCGTTCTTTGGGTAGGCGGGCTGGGCTTGGTGGGCATGGGTGCTTGGTTCTGGCGGCTGGGCCGGCGGATCAACCTGGCCGGCCGCTACCCTCCCCCCGGCATGAAGGTCGTCAAGCAGACGCGCGTGCGGACCGGGGCCCGGGCCCGGACACTGGCCAATCTGTCGCAGGTCACCGCCCTGCTATGTGTGGTTGCTGGGACGGTGGGCATGTGGTACGTTTACCGGCTGGCCGCTGCCGTGCTGGGACAGTGACGGGGCAGGCGGACACTGGCGACACGGCCGCCGCGCGGGGAGGCGACCAGATCACTCCCCGGCGCCCGATCAGAAGGCTCGCAGTCAACTCCCCGCAAGGGCCTGCCAAGTGACGCAACGCCTGATCAGTTTTCTCGGCTTGCTGACGATGATCGGCCTGGCCTGGTTGATTTCTGAGAGCCGCAGGAAGATGAACCTGCGGCTGATCCTCAGCGGCGTGGCGTTGCAGTTTGCCTTGGCAGGGCTGTTGTTGGCGACGCCCCTGAAGACCAGAGTCTTCGACTCTGTGGGAGCGCTGATGATGGGGTTTATCGAATGCTCCAACCACGGCGCAAAATTCGTTTTTGGCGAGTTCTTTTTCGGCACCTGGTTCCGCGACACATATGGCGGTCCCCCCTTCGCCTTCACCGTAATGCCCGCGGTGATCGTTTTTTCCTCGCTGACGGCCGTGTTGTTCTACCTGGGCGTATTGCAGTGGCTGCTCAAGTTGATGGCCCGGGTGATGGTCTGGGTGATGGACGTCTCGGGGGCCGAGTCGCTGTGTGCGGCGGCCAATGTACTTGTGGGCATGACCACCGCACCGCTGGTCATCCGCCCTTACCTGCAATCGATGACCCGGTCCGAACTGATGGCCATGATGACCGGCGGGATGGCCACGGTGGCTGGGGGCACGATGGTCGCCTACGTGGGCATGGCTCCGGATGCCGATACGGCCGCGCAACTGGCAGGTCACTTGGCGATCGCCTCCCTGATCTCCGCGCCGGCCTCGCTGGTAATCGCCAAGGTGATGGTCCCGGAGACCCAGAAGTCGCCAACAAAGGGAGTGGTCAGAGTGGAAGTACCCCGCGTCGACGCCAACGTCCTCGACGCCGCCTGCCGCGGAGCCGCCGAAGGTCTCAAGCTGGTCCTGAACATCGTCGCCATGCTGATTGCCTTCATTGCGCTGGTATACTTGGTCAATAAGATGCTTGCCGGTTCGATTGCCCTGCTCGATTGGTCGCTCTTTCGCCTTGACATCGCGGAAGCCGAAGATTTCGTCCTCCAGCGGGTACTGGGCGGCCAAGCGTTGACTCTCGAGCGGATCCTCGGTTGGATCTGCGCGCCGATTGCGTGGATCATAGGGGTGGAATGGAAGGACGCCCCGACCGTTGGAACCCTGCTGGGTGAGAAGACGATCTTTAACGAGTTTGTTGCTTATCAGCACTTCTTGAAGGGCGACGTCTACGCGAGCCTCACCGAACGGTCGCGCGTCATTACCACTTACGCCTTGTGCGGCTTTGCCAACTTCGGTTCGATCGCGGTGATGATTGGCGGCGTCAGCGGCCTGGCCCCGGAGCGCCGCAAGGATTTCGCCAAGTACGGGCTGCGCTCCATGATCGGCGGTGCCCTGGCCGCCTTCATGACCGCCGCGATCGCGGGGATGTTGATCTAGCCGCCGCCGGCGGGGCCATGCCTCGGGCACAGAGGACGGATTCAGCGGGCGGGGACTCGCCGGCCGTGCCAGGGAAAGGCGTAGGAGGGCCGCTGCGCGAAACGCTTCATGCCGATTTGCAGCCTCCCGGCGGCTCCGGGCCGCAGACGGACCCGAAAGAACTCCCGGCCGACCGGCGTCGTCTCGTCCAGGTGCCGGACCTCGGTGAACTCGTGCTCGCCGAATGCGCCCGCCCGGAGAATCACCTCCCGGGGCCGGCTGGCATGGAGGTTGACCAGGTGGACGGAGACACCGTCCGGGGTGATTTTGTCCACTAGCGCCGCCACGTCGGGCGGAAGCCCCGGGCGCTTGCGGACCGGATCGTAATAGAACAGGCGACAGTGAAGCAGCCCTCCGTGATAGACGTGGTTGGGGCTGCCGAGCATCAACTGCACCAGCCCTTCCAGCACCACGGGATTGCGCTGCTGCCAGTGGTGCAGGTCGCGCTGGTGGGGCTGCGTCTGATCGTTGCGGATCAGTTCCAGGCGCCGGAGCGTCTCGGCGTAGGTGGCCTTGAGGATCTGTAGCGGATAGTCCGGGTTTCGGCCTTCGATGAAACCGAACCAGGGGCCGGCGTGCTCCCAGTCGCCTTTACCTTTGCTGTAGGAAAGCGTGTCCCAGGAGGACACCCGCGCCAGCTCCCCGATGCGCCGATAGTCCTGCTTCTCCTGTGACAGGTA
>CAZUAM010000078.1:0-16244 GCA_964618095.1 uncultured Planctomycetaceae bacterium
TCGTACCCGCTAAGCCCGACCGACTGGAGGGTCTGGGTGATGATTTGCCGGACCTCCCGGCGAGGTTTTCCCAGGTTCAGCGGTCCGAAGGCCACGTCCTCGGCCACGGTGGGGCAGAAGAGCTGGTCGTCGGTCTCCTGGAAGAGGAGTCCGGCCCGGCGGCGGACCTCGTGGAAATCGGCCTCCCCGTCGCGGAGCTTGCCGAAGGCCTCGATCCGGCCTGACGTGGGCCGCAGCAGGCCCACGATCAGGTGCAACAGCGTGGTCTTGCCGCTGCCGTTGGGCCCGACCAGCGCCACCCGACCGCCGGGGTCCAACCGGAAGTTGCAGCCGGAAAGCAGCGGCCGGTCGGCGGTGTAGCTGAAATCGACGTCGTGGAGGCGGATCAATGGCTCACTCATATTCGTTGCACCAGAAGGAGCACCTCCAGGAGGATCAGCGCCAGCAGGATGACCGCCGCCACGACGCAAAACGGCAGGTCGCGGCGTGAAAAGGCGAAGTGGTCCAAGAGGTAGAACCGCCCCCGAAAACCGCGGCACTTCATGGCGGCCAACACCCGTTCCGAGCGGTCGAAGCTGCGGACCAGCAGCATGCCCACCAGGTAGCCGTAGGCGCGGTAGGTGTGCCGGCTCATCCGCGGCCGGAACCCCCGTACCTTCATGGCGGCCGCCAGCCGCAGATACTCCCGGTGCAGCACGTCCAGGTAGCGGACCGTAAGCAGCAACAGGTGCGTCAGCTTGTCGGGCACGTACAGGTGGCTCAGCGCGTGTCCCAGCACGGTGGTCTCGAGCGTTCCCAGCAGCACGATCAGCGCCAGGATGATCGCGTTGCCCTTCAGGGCGATCTTGGCCGCCAACAGGAACCCCTGTGTGCTGAAGTTGACCGGACCGAGGGCGAAAAGCGGCGGCCCCTCCGCGCTGATAGGCAGTACCACCAACAGCAGAAGCACGAACAGGTTGAACAGGCCCAGCCGGTGCAGCACCACGAACGGGCTGGGCCGCCCCAGCAGGGCCACCAGCACGGCCACGACCATCGCCGCCGTCAAGGCCGGAAAATGATTGGCCAAGAGGGCCACCACCACCGAGAACCCCACCGCCGCCACGATCCGCGCCCTCGGGTCGATCCGGTCGACCGGCGACGCATGCTCGGCAACGTGACGGCAGTCGTGTGGATGCAGACACGGCTCCCGCGGCTGGTCGTTCATTTGGTGCCGGGCCCCTTGCTCCGCCTGGCCAGGTAATACGCCAGCAGGCCCATGATCCCGAAGATGTAGCCGACCCCTCCCAACAGGTCGCGGAGCCACAGACGGTTCTCCAAGCGGTTCAGTTGTTTGCCCAAGGGGTTCACCCGCTTGCCCACGGCCCGGTCGATTATCTGTTCCAGCCGGGCATCGTGCGGAGTGGCGGCCGGCGAGTCTGACGCGGGCGGCGATGCGGCAGTGGGCTCCGGCGGCGGCAAGGCGGCCACGGCGCTGCCGTCGGGAGGCGGCAAGTCATCGGGCAACTCGGCGGCCTCGACGGTGTACTCTCCGGCGTGCCCCTCACCCGCCTGGGCCAACAGCCGGTGGTCGCATCGAACCCGGGCCTGGAAACTGAACTTGCCCTCCGAGTCGGTGGTCGCTTCGGCCAGCTTCTTACCCTGCGGATCGAACGCCTCGACCTTGGCGTCTTGGGCCGGCACACCACCGCGGAAGTAGACCTCGCCGCGGATCGTCGTTCCCTCCACCACGGCGAAGACGTTGACGACGTGCGCCCGGGCCTCCCGTGCCGGGAGCAGGCCGCAGAGCGTCAACAGCACCGGCAGACCAACCCGCAGCGCTCTGCGAGCATGCTCAGGCACGCGACACCTCCACGTCGGGCGGGGGGAGAAACGGGGCATCGAGCACCTCGGGCCGAACCCTGCGGAGGAACACCACCGCGCTGCCGGTCACCAGGCCGTCGATTGCCATAACCGGAAGATGTTCCAGCACGGTCAACCCGCTGAGCAGTCTGAAGCCCTCGCCCGCGGCCAGCAGCGCGCCGGCGGCCAGCAGGATACCCAACAAGACCCCCGTTACCCCGGCAGCCAGGCCGGCCGCAAACGCCCCCTTCTGGTTGGGCCCGCGAACGGCGCCACGGAAGACGTAGTAGCAGACGACGGCCGGGAGCGCCATCGTCACGGTATTGATCCCCACTGCCGTCAGGCCACCTTCTTGCCACAGCACGGCCTGGAGTGTGATCGCCACCAGCACAGCGGGAAAGGCGGCCCAACCGAGGGTCAACCCCAACAGGCCACTGAGCACCAGGTGGACGGCGATCGGCCCGGGTACTTGCACCGTCGAGACCACGAAAAACACCGAGCTCAAGACGGCCACCTGGGGCATCCGTTGGTAGTCGAGCTTCCGCAGCCCGATGGCCGTCCCGGCGGCAGCCAAGGCGGCGCCGGCACCCAGGATCAGCTTTCCGTCGAGCGAGCTGGACAGCACGGCTTCGGAGATGTGCATCACCAGTACCTGCTATTGGGTTTCCATGTCCACTGTCTTGACCCAGATCAGTCCGCCGAGTTCCACGTCGACCGGTTTGCCCTCGGGGCCGTTGATCTTCTGATCGGCGTCGACCAGAGCGGCGAACCCCCACCAGCCGGCCTTGGGCATGGTATACGAGAAGACCCCCGCGGCGTCGGCCTTGATCACCTGGGTGATGAAGGCGTCGTTGGGGATCTTCACTTTCCCACCCTGGTTGTAATACTCCACCTCGATCTGGGCGAAGGGAACCGGCTTTCCGTCTTTCTTGACAATCCCGCGGAAGGCGTTGCCGGTCCAGAGGCCGAAGGGCCGGACCAGGGGCTCGATCTCGACCGGGAAGCCGACCATCGCGTCCCAGCCCTTCTCGGCGCCCATCACGTCCACCACGACCTTGGTGTAGTGGATGATCATCTTCCTTTCGGCAGGCTCCCAGTAGGGCGCCGGCTCGATGAAGAAGACGTAGTCGCCCGGCGCGGGCACCCGCACGCGACACGTGAAAGCCGTCTTCCCGTCAACTTTCCGGGGCTTCAAGCCGTCCAGCAAATCGTGCTTCTTCCCGCCGACAAGCACGCCCAGCCTTCGCGGCTTGTCCATCTCCATCACCGGGCCTTGCTCCATGGGATGCGTGAAGACGATCTCCAGCGTGACCGTCTTGTTCTGCTGGGCGGTGACGACGTCGGTCGAGGGGATCAGCACCTGGAAATGGGACTGCGCCTCGTCGGCCGCCAGACAGAGGACGAGCGCGACCGTCAGGGCGGCGGCAGGTAGTTTCCTCATCGTCCCCTCCCAGAGGGCCCGGTAATACCAAAAACCACATTGTAACACCGGGGCGGCCGGCTGTCGAGCCGCCTGGAGACCCGTTTCCTGGAATTCCGGCGCACTTGAATTGACGAGTTTGGCGGGGCGGCTTGCCGCCCGCGTTTGTCGGGCCTTGGTGCACGTCGGAGCGGGCCGCAAGCGGCCCCGCCAAACGGCGAAAAGGACTTCTGCCGGCGGGCACGGCAGGACGCTCGGAACACCCTACTCTCGGGGCCCGGCCCCTATCGGTGCTCCGCACTGGCCATCACCAGCTCCCCCTTGTAGATGCCCTTCAGTCCCCTCAATCGTGACGTAATCTTCTGCAATCCGGCGGCGGGGCCACGCAGAATGATCACCTCCAGGCAGAGGTCGTGGGTCAGATGGGCGTGCAGCGTGGAGACGACTAACTCCGTGTGGTCGTGCTGCAACTGAGTCAGCCGGTCGCTCAACTGGGCCCGGTGATGGTCGTAGACCAGCGTCAGCGTCCCCACCGCGTCCTGGCACTCCGACTCCCAGGCACGCCTGGTGAGCGTGTCGCGGATCAACTGGCGGACGGCCTCGCTGCGGGTGGCAAACTGCTCTTCGGTGCAGTAGCGGTCGAACTGCTGAAGCAGGTCATCCTCCAGGGAGACCGAAAAACGCACAATCTCCGACATGGGCTGTCTCCGAGCTTGGTGGCTGCTGCCGGCACGCCGGGAAAGCCCGCCCACTGCGCGTGGGCGGGATCCCCCGGACGCAGTCCGGGGGCTTTCGGCGCCGTCGCCAGTTGCCGGAATCCCTGAAATTCCCCCCGCCACCTTTATAACGCTTTGGCTGGCGGCGAACAACGCCGGCTGAGACGTGAAGGGTTCAGCGTTTGCGTTTGCGGCGGATTCGCACCAACAGCACCAGCAGGGTCAACGGCACCAGCCAGGGCCCCGCCACGATCAGTGCAATCGACGGTGTGGGGTCCGGGTGGCAATGAATTGCCACCCCCAGACTCACCTTGCCGCCCACTGCCCACTATCCACTGCCCATTCAGGCCGCCCGCTTTAGCGGCTCGGTCTCGAAGTAGAGCACGACGGTGCGAAGCCGCCCGTCGCGTTCCACCAGGAGTTCCAGCGGCTCGGGCAGGGCGTTGGCCAACTGGATGAACATTTTCTCGTCGGCGAAATCTCGGCCGGCGACCTGGTAGATGCGGTCGCCCACACCGAGCCCGCCGCGTGCGGCCGGCGAGCCGGGGACCACGTGGGTGAGGATGATCGTGCCCGGCTCCGCGTCGTCCACCCGCCAGGTGATCCCCAGCCGCAGCGGTTTGCCGTCGAGCTGGGCGGTCAGATCCAGCGGTTCCGGGCGGCCCGGCCGCCGCACGGTCAGCGAGGCCGGGTTTTGGGCGCTGATCACGGTCCCGCTCAGTTGGTCGCTGGAGCGGATCTCCCGGCCGGCAAACCGCACGATCCGATCGCCGGGCCGCAGGCCGGCCTTCTCGGCCGGCGACCCGGAGACGACCCGCACCAGCCGGATGCCCTCGGCGGAGTCGGCTTGCCTTCGCCAGGCTACGCCGAGCCGGCTGGCGGGCTGGGGTCTGTGGGCTGCCCGCCATGCCCGGGTCTTTTCCGTTTCGCTGCCGGCTTCCCGGCGGAAGGCGGTTGTCTGGGGGCGATCGGCCAGCTCATAGGCCACGTGGAACAGCAGCCGTGTCGCCCACCTCATCCCGGCGTGGTTGATCAGCTTCGCGTCGTCGCTGGGCCTATGGTGATCCGCGTGCAGGCCGGTGTGCCAGAGCAGAATCGGGATCTTCCGCTGGAAGAAGGGGTAGTGGTCGGAGTTGGGCTTGATGGTCCAGGAGAAATCCAGTTTCAGGACGGGGCCTTCGTTCTGGCGACTGACCAGCTTTCGCAATCCGTATCCGGAACGTGTACCGAACACGGTGAGGCGGTCTTTGCGTAGCCGTCCGATCATGTCCAGGTTGATCACCATGACCACGTTCTCAAACGGGAGCGTGGGATGGGCGGTCCAGTACCTGGATCCCAACAGCCCTTTCTCTTCGGCGTCCCAGAAGGCGAACAGGATCGACCGCTTGGGCGGCTCCGCGAGCATGGTAAAGGCCTCGGCCAGCTCCAGCAGCCCCGAGGTTCCACTGGCGTTGTCGTCGGCCCCATTGTGGATCTGGCCGATCGGACCGCGGCTGTTGCGCCGGGTGCCGTAGCCGATGTGGTCGTAATGGGCGCTGACGATGACAATCTCGTTTTTCAGCTCGGGGTCGCTTCCCGTGAGCAGTCCCAGGACGTTTCGGAAGTTGGGAGCGAAGGGCTGGACGAATCCGCCGTCGACGCCGGCACCGCGAAGCCGCAACTCTCCCAGTCGGTTGCGCAGATAATCGCCGGCCGCCCGGCCTCCGCGTCTGCCGGCCTCGCGACCCTCCAACGCGTCGTCGGCCAGGTAGTCCACGTACCCTTTGAGATCCTCGGCGGTGATGGATTCCAGGGCTGCAAGATACGAGGAGCTTCTTTCCGACGCCTGCACGGCGACCGAGGAAAGGCAGTAACAGGCTGTGGCGATAGGCACGAGCCGGGCGGCAAGTCGAAGGAGGAATCGCATCGAATGGCTTGTCCTGGGTCAAGAAGAAGCAGTCTGCGTAGCGGTGTGCGCCCGCGCTGGCGGCCGCGGGTTCAAAGCTAAGTATAACTCACGCCGGCGCCAGGTGCCCGGCCGTCGGAGAAGGTCCCTGCAATCCTCGCAATCCTTACCTCCGGTTCGGGTTTGACCGGGTGGTAGTGGTGGCTTAGATTTCACAGGTGCCTTGTTGGGAGCAAGCCGTCAAGGCGGAGCCGCGTTGGCCTCCAGACCGACTACAGACCGAGTTGTCTTCCCCCGATGTTTGCTGACGTACTGGAAAAACCTGAGCCCGCCTCGCTCACCACCGGCAAGCGGCCGAGGATCCTCATTATCGATGATGATGACGCCCTGGCGGACGTCCTTTGCCATCGGCTCGAGCAGCAAGGATTCGAGACGATCACCACGGAGACTGGCGATTCGGGGTTGGCCAGGGCCCGGTCCGACCGCCCCGCCTTGATCGTGCTCGATTTGCAGTTGCCGGATATCGACGGGTTTGCCATCTGCGAACAGTTGGCCGATTCGTCTGAGACCTGTGCCATCCCGGTGATCATTCTCAGCGGCATGGAGCGGCCGGACATCCTTCGCCGTTGTCGGGCGGCCGGGGGCCACTATTTTGTCCGCAAACCGTACGACCCCAACGTCCTGCTGATCCTCATCCGCAAGGCCATTTCGGAGGCCGGCGGCTGGGACCCGGTGGACGATTGAGCTCCACCGTTCTCGACCCGTGCATCCGGTCCGCTCTCCCTAAGGGTGAGGGGAAGGCCGGCCAACCGCAGGACCACCTGTTGCTTTGCACGGGACGATTCTGATATACTGGGCACTGTCTGAGGAGTTGATTCCGGGGCGGCATGCAGGCAAGCTGCCGCCGGCACCCTTCAAATCAAGATTGAGGGGCCACGAGTTGGCTGGCCGGTTTTGCCGCAATAACGCGAACCCCCAAAGAGCCTTACGGAGTACTGCGTGGGAAGCAAGAAGACAGGAAAAGGCCGGCGCAAGATCGGCCGCAAAAAACGCCGCATGCGGTCCAAGATCCGGCACCGCAAGTAACCGGCACTCCTTTCTGCCCGCCGGCGCCAACCCGACGCCGTGGGATCTCCGCGGTCGGAGCGTGTGCCGTTGATCGTGCTGGCGACTGGGCCAGCGGCGCTCGTGATTTGGGCCGTGCCGGTTGTTCGGATTGTTGGCTTCTCTATTGGCCCCATCGCTCCGTGGTCATCGCGGCCAGCATCTCTATTGAGCCCTGCTTTGCCAATGATCGGGGTGCCAGCGGCAGCTTGTCTGCCGCTGCCTGGGTGCAAGGGCGGACAAGCCGCCCATGGCACCCAATAGCTCATTGTCCGTGCAGGGCTCAATAAGCTAGATTTAAGATGTGGCGCAGTGCGCCGAGGTCTTGCTCGCACTGACCGAACCAGCCACCCTGTCCTCCCTCACTTGTGTTATGAACGACCCGGCGACCACGCTCGATCGTCTGATTGCCAAGGCCGGCCGGCTCTACAGCCTGCCGGCGGTGGCGATGAAGGTCTTGGAATTGACCAACAATCCCCGGGTCGACACCCGCGCAATGAAAGAATGCATTGAAAACGATCCCGCGCTGACCGGCAGGATTCTTGGGGTGGTCAACAGTTCTCTGTTCGGGCTGAGCCGTGAGGTTTCCGACCTGAACCAGGCGCTGGCTATGCTGGGGAGCAAACCCCTAAAGCTGCTGGTGCTGGGATTCAGCCTGCCCTCAGGATTGTTCAGCGGGGTAAGGGAGGAGATTCTGGGGTGGTACTGGCGCCACACCTTGACCAAGGCCGTCGCCGGACGAGAGATTAGCGAGACCCTCTGGAACACCCCGGGTGACGATGCGTTCATCGCCGGCTTGCTCCAGGACTTGGGGATGCTGCTGTTGATCCAGGAGCTGGAAGAGCCGTACGTGAAGTTCCTCGACAAGGCACATGCCGCCGGCAGAGACCTGCCTGCACTGGAGGCCGACTCGATGGGCTTCGATCACACCCAGCTCTCGGCAAAACTGCTGGCCCACTGGGGACTGCCCGAGATCCTGGTCGAGGCAGTCGTTTGGGACAGCTCACGCGGCCAATCGAACGGCCCACGCTCCTCCCGGCAGGCCCTGCCCCGGATCCTGCACCTGGCCGAGCTGGTCGCCCGGTTGCTGGCCGACGGGCGGTCCGAGGTGTTGGGCGAACTCTTGGAGGTGGGACGGCAGTACCGGGACTTCTCCGAGGCCCGACTGGAAACGCTGGTCGGCAACCTGGAAGAAAAGATCGAGCAATTGGCCGATGTCCTCTCGCTTGAATTGCCTCAGGGTATGGACTACCGGGACGTGCTGGCCCAAGCCCACGCGCAGTTGGCCGAGGTGGCCGGCGAAGTGGCCGGCGAGATCCTCCACGGCCAGCAGGGCGAGGAGTTGAAGTCGGAAGAGGAGTCGTTGCTGGGGGAGCTTCGGGACCTGGCCGCGGCCGTGGCCAGGGTCGCCAGCCGGCCGGCGGAATCGGCCGGCGCAGAGGCGTCCCCGCCGCCCGAGGCGAGGCCGGCTGCCGACGTGCCGGGTCGGGCGGCGGCGGAACACCGCCCAGCGGCCGACCCAACCACGGTGGAGGCCGACCCCGGCGTGCTCGGTCGGCTGGCGGTGGGAGTCGCCGCCTGCCGTCAATCTCGCTGCCCGCTGAGCCTCTTGCTGGTGCAACTCGATCGCCTTGACGAGTTGGTGCTCGGCCGGGGCGTGGAGGGTCTTGGCAGCTTGCGGCAGTTGCTGGAGAGCCTCTGCCGGGGCCTGGATCATCCTTGCGCGATGTGCCTTCCGCACGGCGAAGCCGGCTTCGCCCTGATCCTTCCCAATTGTGAACGCCGGCTGGCAGTCGAGTTGGGCAGCCAACTGATCGAGCAGTTCCACCACTCGGGAGCGGTTGGCGGGGCAGGCGGACAGCGGACCGTCAGCATCAGCCTGGGCGCAGCCACGGTCGCCCTGCCGCCGAAGAATTTCCTCCCCGAGGATCTCTTCGCCGCCGCCGACCGCTGCCTCTACGGTTCTCGCGCCTCCGGCGCAGGTGTGGTTAAGAGCATCGAAATCTATTGAGGTTGCCTCGAAGAGGCACACGGCCGCGGCCGTTAGTCGCGTCCGGGCACGACCGTTGGTCGTGATGATTGGCACCTTGACAAACCGCACCCTCTGCCCGGGCGCGACCAACGGTCGCGGCTTTCTCGGCGCGACCAACGGTCGCGGCTTTGCGGGCGCGACCAACGGTCGCGGGTTTTTGGGACGTGATCGGGCCGCCCGGTCTCAGACTTCCAGTCGGGACTTCCCCTTGGGCAGATCGAAACAGACGATCACTCCCGCCCGATCGCGCGTCCACGTGCCGGGCTTCAGGTCCAGCGGCCGGGCAACTTCTCCGAGCGCCTGCGGTTTGCCGCCCAGCCAGAGTTTGGGCGGGCCCTGGCCGCCGGCGGTCACTTGCAGCGTGAACCGGGGGCTGGCAAACGGTGCCCGCAGCGTTGCCGTACCGCCCGCCCTCTCGATCTCGGTTAGCTCTTTGGCCGCCCAATAGCGGGCGATTTCGCTGTTTTTCATCCAGATCAGGTTGTCGTAACGGGCATGAAGCCGGCGGACCACTTCCTTGAAGATGTCGAAGCCAGTCTCTTCACCGTTGAAGTAGATGCCCGGCCAGTGGCAGGCGATGATTGCCGGCTCCCCGCGATCGATCACCTCGACCATCCGCCCCTTCTTGAGATCCTGCGTGATGAACCGGTCGGCGGAGCCGGCGCTCATTGCGTCCCAACCGCCGAACCAGTCGGCGGTGCAGCCGATGATCGAGACCACGCACTTCGGGTCCGATCCGTCGAGCCCGGAGGCATACTCCACTCGCGGTGCGACACTTCGCCCGTCGGTATAAGCATGCCGGAAATAGTGAGGGATTTCCGCCTGGAACACGTCGCGGCACGACTGGAGTGTGGCCTGTGCCAACTCGGGCAACACGCGGCCCGCAAACCCGCCCGGCGTGGTGATCCCTTCGCAGGGCAGGCCCACGTTCTTGAGGATCTTCAGGGCGTAGCCCATGTAGTCGGCCAGCTCGTCGACCGATTTCCCGTCGGTCCACCGCCAATTCTCCTGGAAGCGGACGCTCCGCTCTGGGTACGGACGCCCGGTCTTGGTGTCGATCACCCAGGTATGCGTGACCATCTCGGGGTGGACGTCCCAGTCGGGCAGCATCAGCTTGCGGACCAGTTCCAGGCTGTCGCGGAGTTGCTTTGGCGACCAGCCGGGCAGGTCCCGATCGAGCCAGCCCACGCAGGCCGGATACGGCACAACGCTGTATTTGCCTTTGACGCCCTGCTGGTGGCACCACTGGCCGAACTTGCGGACGAAGGCGTCGGGGATCTCGCGGGGCATCTTCCGCCAAGGTTTCTTGTAGCTCTGGCTATCCGGCCAAACCTCGGCGAACTGGGGCATGGCAAAGTGTGCCAGGTTCACCAGGCAGGTCGAATCGTCGATGATCAACGAGACGG
The DNA here is from genome assembly GCA_964618095.1 of uncultured Planctomycetaceae bacterium. GTDB lineage: Bacteria > Planctomycetota > Planctomycetia > Pirellulales > Thermoguttaceae > CAZUAM01. The sequence goes on from CAZUAM010000078.1 coordinate 10,403, forward strand.
GCACTCGCGTCATCGGGCCCAGCACCCGTACGCCCGGATCCCGTCGCGGCCGTTGGCCGGGCACCTGGGCCAGCACTTCCGCCAGGGTCCCAAGTCCCGTCGCAGCCACACCCGTGATGCCGGCTTTCAGGAAATCACGCCGCGTCGCGGATTGCATGCCGCACCCCCTGTGGTTCATGTTTCCAGCAGTCACCCACGTTGACTGAACAATCTCCCGAGTGTAGCCGGTCCGCCGGCCACATTCAAGATAAAGCCGCGACCGTTGGTCGCGCCGGGCGGCGGGCCGCGGCCAACCGTCGCAGTTTTGTGAGGGGCGCTACCGCCGGTCGCGGATTTATGGATGGGAAGATGGGGATACGTTGGGGACCAGGCGAGGGGGAGACTGGCGTTGCCGACGTTTGCACCACTCGTCCCTGATGCCTACAATGGGGTCGGTCTCGTTTAGCCACACCACAATTCCCTGGAGGTCTCGCAGATGAAATTCAGAACAGTCAGCATGGTTTTTGTTACGAGTCTGCTGCTGGGCACTTACTGCACCGCGGCGGAGAATGCCGGAAACGACGACGCCGGGAAGTTCATGCCTCTGTTCGACGGCAAGACACTCGACGGCTGGCACCAACTCGGCGGCAAGGCGGAGTATCGCGTCGAGGACGGCATGATCGTGGGCAGTTCGGTCCCCAACACGCCCAATAGCTTCCTCTGCACCAACAAGATCTACGGCGACTTCATCCTGGAGCTGGAGTTCAAGGTCGATCCCGGGCTGAACTCCGGCGTGCAGATCCGCAGCAACAGCTTCCCCGACTATCGCAACGGTGTGGTGCACGGCTACCAGGTGGAGATCGACCCTTCGCCGCGGGGCTTCTCCGGCGGCATTTATGACGAGTCCCGCCGCAACCGTTTTCTGCAAGACATGGCCGAAAACGAGCCGGCACGCAAGGCGTTCAAGCCCGGGGCCTGGAACAAGTTCCGCATCCGGGCCGTCGGCGACTCGATCAAGACCTGGCTCAACGGCGTCCCGACCACCGACCTGGTCGATTCGATGACACACGCCGGTTTTATCGGTCTACAGGTCCACGGGGTGGGCAACCGGACCGAGCCCCTGCGCGTCCGCTGGCGCAACATCCGCATCCAGGACCTGGGCCGGGTACCGCTGTTCGACGGCAAGACGCTCAAGGGCTGGCACACGCTGCCCGGCGGCCAGTGGGAGGTCAAAGACGGCGTGATCCTGGGCACCAGCAAGGCCAGCGAAGGTCGCCACGGACTGCTGGTCTCCGACAAGCGCTACAAGGACTTTACCGTGCGGCTGAAGTTCAAGGCCGTCAAGGGGAACAGCGGGCTGTACTTCCGCAGCGACAAGGTCCCCGGCGCGGTCGGGGTGCACGGCTTTCAGGCCGAGATCGCCGAGGCTGCCGATATCGGCGGCCTGTACGAAACCGGCGGCCGCGCCTGGGTCGTCCAGCCGAAGCCCGAGCAGGTCAAGAAGTACTTCAAGCCGGGCGAGTGGAACCAGATCACCGTGTCGGCCCACGGCCGCCACATCGTGGTCCGTGTCAACGGCTACAAGACGGCCGAGCTGAAGGACGACCCCGGCCGGCTGGAAGGCCACCTGGCGCTCCAGTTGCACGGCGGCCAGGAGATGCACGTGGAGTTCAAGGACATCGAGATGCTGACCAAGGCGAAGCGGTGAGCCAAGGACGGGGCCGTGAGCAGGATTTCCTGATTCTGGGAGATCTGCAATGTTTAGCCCCGGCGGCCACGCCGGGGCCTGCCGCCGCGTAGCCGCGGCGGTTAAACGGCCCTCTCCCAGAACAGCGCAACACAGTTCACCGACCGACACCCTCGCTGAGCAGCACCCACGTGCCCGACTTGCCGCCTACGGCTATGTCCACTCGCCCGTCGGCGTTCAGATCGGCGATGCGGATCTGCATCCCGGTGCCCACGCCACCGCCGGGCGGGCTGATCGGGTGGCGGGTGAATTCTGCGGCGGACTTGTCCCAGGTGTAGTAGTACAGACACTCCGGCTCCTTGCCGCCGGGGTCGTTGCCGGCGTGGCCGCGGACCCGCTTGCCGGTGATCAACTCTTCCCGGCCGTCGCCGTCCAGATCGGTCCAGACCAGGCAGTGGGCCTGCGACCACGATTTGTCGATCAGGTGCTCGGTCCAGGTGGTCGTTCCGTCCGATTTCGGCTCGCCCTGCTCCCACCAGTAGAGGCCGAAGTCGTGGGCCTTGCCCCAGACGACGTCGTTGCGACCATCGCCGTTTAAGTCGGCCACGACGCAGGGACAACTCGGGTGGGGTAAGGCCGTCTCGGGGTGGAACTTCCAGGGCTTGGCAAAGACCTCTCCGGCGGGCCGCTGGTACCAGCCGATTTCGCAAAGCACGTCCTCCCGCCCGTCCCCGTTGATGTCGCCGAACGCATAGCCGTGTCCGCCGCCCTCCTGTCCCAGCACGATCCGCTCGATGGTCGGTTTTCCCTTGGGGGTCTTGGCGAGTTTCCAGACAACCAGGGGATCTTCCTTGATCCAGCAACTGACGAACAGCTCCGGCGTGCCGTCGCCGTCGAAGTCGTGCAGCTCGAAGATTTCGTTCTGCCCGCGGGTGTCCTTCAGCAGGTGCCGCTTCCACTTCAGGCCCTTGCTCAATCCGACCTTACCGGGGTTCTTGTACCAGCAGATTTCCGACTCCCCCCAGCCGCCGGAGATCACGTCGACCCAGCCGTCGGCGTCGACGTCGTAGGCGTGATCGCCGTTGTTGGCCAGGAAGTCGTTGCCCATTTCGGAAATCTCCCGTAGCGGCCGGGGAACGAAGTCGGGCCCGGCAAACCAATGCGTGCCGGCGATCACGTCCGGCTTGCCGTCCCGGTCCACGTCGGCGATCGCGCAGCCCTCGTTGGGGCTGATCATCAGGCACCGCTTGGAGAATTTCAGCTCGGCGGCAGCGGCGCACGCCAGGCAGAAACCGGCTGAAGCAAGGGCCGCCAACGCAAGGACGGCACGGCGAAATCGAAAGCTATCAGACATCACAATTCTCCTGCAACTGGCAAGAACAATGGGCAACTGCAATCGAGCTTCTACGGTATCACACCGGGTCATGCCCTGCAACAAACTCCTGCGTCTCTTGCGGCCGTTCCAGGTAGTGGCGGACGTGGGCCAGCACCTCGTCGCGGTGGGTCGACCAGGGCAGGTAAAGGCCGCGGAAAGGGGCCATCGCCGAGCGATCCTCATGCGGCAACAGCAGGACCCCGGCCGAGCGGACCTCGTGGCGCCGGATGGCGTGCCACGGAATGCGGCGCTGGCGGCCGAAGAGCCTCTGGTCCACTCCCTCCCCGCTGAGCTCGAACACCACGGGCAGAAAGAACCGCCACAGCGCCACCACCAGTGCGGCGAGCGCCAACACCCCCAGATACGCCCTCCCAGACAGCCAGCCGATCACCGCGGCGGCAATCAGCAGCCCGATCACCACCGGTAACCCCCGGCCGGCGTCGTCGCGGACCGGCCAACTCCGCCAGCGGATCGGCGGAGGGGGTTCCGGCGGAAGCGGCGGTTGTTGCTCGGATGGGGCGGACATGAGCCAGGGGTCAGGGCTAAGGAGCGGCGCGTTGGACCCTGAATGCGTGGGCCTCTGCTGCAATATACGTTTTTCCCCAACAACGTGCCAACCGCCACAGCCGCTTGCGGCTTAGCAGATACGGCCGGCTGCACGTCCGAAGGGCACAGGCCCTAATCCCTCATCCCTGACCCCTGCCCCTTGGTCCCCAGTCCCTCGCACGCGTCGACAAGTTCGATCAGCCGAGGGATCATCCCAGCGGCGGCCCGGGCACGATGGCTCAGCCGGGCCTTCACCCGCGGCCCCAATTCGGCAAAGGGGCGGTGGTACTCGACGATCTCGAACAGCGGATCGTAGCCGAAGCCGTGCGTGCCCCGCGGCTCGAAGAGGATCCGGCCGCGGCAGCAGGCCTCGCTTTCGGCGCGAATCGTGCCCGACGGGTCGGAGAGGGTCATGTGGCAGACGTAGCGGGCAGAGCGCTGCTCGATGGGGGTGTCGCCCAACCGCTTAAGCAGCAGCCGGTTGTTCGACTCGTCGCTGGCGCCGGGGCCCGAGTAGCGAGCCGAGAGCACGCCGGGCGCACCGCCCAGCGCGTCGACCATCAGCCCACTGTCCTCGGCCAGCACCCAGCGGTCCAGATGCCGGGCCTGCTCCGCGGCCTTCCGGGCGGCGTTGGCGGCGAAGGTATCGCCGTCTTCGATCACGCTGATCGCATTGGGAAAATCGGCCAGGGTCCGCAAGGCAATCCCCACCGGCGCAAGCAACTCCGCCAGTTCCAGACCCTTCTTGCGATTTGCCGTTCCCAATACGAGCATAGGAGTCAGGGGTCAAGAATCAGGGGGCAGGGGGCAGGGGGCAGTGTCAGCCTACGTGCACGGGACGCCATTTTCCCTCAGAACGCCCGCCGGCTGCAAGCCGTCGGTTCAGACGCAACAGCAGATCCGCGTCCCTCACCCCTGATCCCTGATCCCTGACCCCTGATCCCTGATCCCTGACCCCTGGCTACTGCCCGGCGGCCATTTCGCGGCTGATTGACCGCTTGGGAACCTTTACGGGGATGGGCTGGACGTCGAAGGGGATGCCGATCAGCGACTTCACCGGGGTGACCCCGGCGGGCATGCCCGGCGCACGTTGGGCCCCGAAGGTTTGCATGATGGAATGGATCCGGGGGTTGATCTCGATCTTGCCGTCGGCGCGCGGCGTGCCCACCGAATCGAAGCTGCCCACGGTGACGATGCTGGCGTAGCGGTCGTGGAATTCATAGGCGTCCCAGCCCTTCACGCGCAAGGCATCGGTCAGCATGTGTGCTTTCTTGGCGGCCTCGGCCAGCTTGCTTTTCACCTCTTTGCCGTTCTCGACGGCCTCGATTTCTTTCGGTTTGATAAACACGCTGCCGCCGAAGGTGGCCACCTGCACCGTGTACTTGCCCGGACACTCCAACAGGCTGTGCGTGACGTTCTTGTTCATCTCCAGCACCAGCGGATCGAGCCCCGCGGTCGTGAAGAATTCCTTGGGCAATAGGGGGTTGGTGGTCACGAAGGCGCGGCTCAAAGGGCCCCTCTGTTTGTGCTTGCTGCCGGGGGCGAGGACCTTCTCTTGGAAAAACGTCCGCCATCCCGCCAGCGACTGATAGGTCTTCTTCCGCTCCTTAACATCGAGGCACCTGGGGTGGCTTTGCCACAGCTTCTCCAGTGTTTTCTTGGCCTCCGGGTCGTTGATGCCCGAATAGTTGCCCACCAGGACTGCAACCTCCTGGAGGTTGTCCAGCCGGTGCTTCATCCGTAGCGGTTCCCCGAACTGGTCGATTCCGCGTCCTTGTGTGGAACCAAACTTGAATTCGGCTTCGCATATATACGCCGGCAGCTTGTAGCGCTTACGGAGCTCATAGGTCAGCTCTTGGGCTTGCTGTTGGGCCCCTTCGCCGGAGAAACTGCACGCCATGATCATCCACGGCCCGTTCTCCTCGCTCAGCGGGTAGGTCTTCTCCGGATCGGCGTCCACGCGGTTGAATGTCAGCAGCTTCGACCACGGCGGAGCCGCATTGGCCACGGCCGACCACCAACCGGACAGAGCCAGAGCAAGGGCCAGAAGCCGGAAGATTCGCTCTCGGTTCATCAGGTACTCCATGGATAGACACCTGCACGGATCTTGGATAGACACCTGCACGGATCGCGGACCCGCGGTCCGGACAGGGCACAACCTGGGGGAAAGGGGGCGGGAGTCTATCAAATACCCCCGAGAAGTTCTAGCCCGGATTATTCAAGAATTCGGGAATTCTTGAGCCTCCAAGGGTATC
>CAZUAM010000079.1:0-16205 GCA_964618095.1 uncultured Planctomycetaceae bacterium
CCCGCGGCGGCTGGTGGGGCGAGGGCGACGAGAAATTCTTCGTCGACGGCGAAAAGTTCCCTTCCACCATCGGGACCGGCTCCGAGGACTACTTCGGATATGCCTGGTGCCATCCCGGCTTGTTCCAGTTCCCCTTCCACTGCCAGACGATGACCGAAAACAACCAGGGACACCAATCCGTCCTGCGTTGGCACGTCGCCGACAACGTGCCCTTCCAGACGTCGTTTGAAGGGTGCATCGAGAAATACTACCCGAACCAAAAGGGAACGCTCTACGCGTGTGTGCCCTGTTTCTACCTGGCGCCGAACCAGGCCGACCCGATCCGGCCCACTCCGGTCCAGCAGCGTCACGGGTACTGGGTCCGCCCGCCGGCGGGCGGCGGTGGGTTCAAGGTGCTGGGTAAGCCCAGGGGGACCGTGCAAAGCCAAGACATGGCGGGCTTCGGCGCCGGCAAATGGAACAACGACGATCAATTATGGTGGACCGACGCCAAGCCCGGCGACAAACTCGACATCGGCCTGACCGTCAAGCAGCGCGAAACCTACCAAGTGTCCGTCACGCTCACCAAGGCCGTGGATTACGGCATCGTGCAACTCTACGTCGACGGCAACAAGGCCGGCGAGCCGATCGATCTGTACAACGACGGGGTAATCCCAACCGGGCCGATCCAACTGGGTACCTACAAGCTGGACCAGGGTAAACACAAGCTTACGGTGGAGATCGTCGGCGCCAACGAGAAGGCGGTCAAGGCCTACATGTTCGGGCTGGACCGGATCATGCTGAAGTCGGTCAAGTAGGACCAGACGGCCTGGTGCGGCCGCTTGGCCGGCCATACTTCGCACTGCGATCTGCGCCAGCCCGGCGGTCCGGCCACCCCCCCAAACTAACGGCTGGGCTCGTCGAAATAGCCAGAGTTTTTTTGCCTTGCAGGGTACTTGCAGGGATCGATGGTTCTGGTATTGTGAGGGGTAGCGGCTCCCTAGGCTACCTGGGTGAAGGTCGTGTAACTCATCTTGGGGAGACCAGTCTCAACGGCGCTTTTCCACGGGAAGTCGTGCCGGGCAATGTCAGAAACCGAGCAGGATAAGGGTCGGCAGCCGGAGGCGTTGGACCGGTTGACCCGCCGGCGGCTGGACAGGAGGCGTCGCTGGCTGGTGGGGATCATCTTCGCCGCCGGCCTGGCCATTAGCGCCGCCATCTGGTGGGTGCTCCAGGTGCCTGAGCGCCAGTTGATCGCCCCCGCATACGTACCACTTGCCGCCCTGCTTGCCGGCGTCTTGATCACGTTGCTGCTGACAATGTACCTCAGCGCGCTGATCGGACGTACCGCCCAGGTCGAGCGGCTGGTGGACCGGCGGGCTGCCCAGCTCCGGCTCGCCAAAGAGAGGCTCGAGCAGGAGGTGGCCGAGCGGAAGCGGGCAGAGGAAGTGATCAGAGATTCCCAGGCCTTGTATTTCTCCTTGGTGGAGAACCTCCCGGTCAACGTGCTTCGCAAGGACCTGGACGGCCGCTTCAAGTTTGCCACCCAGTCGTTTTGCGACCTGCTGGGAAAGCCGCTGGAGCAGATCATCGGCAAGACCGATTTCGATTTCTACCCGGCCGAACTGGCAAACAAGTTCCGGGGGGACGACCGGCGCGTGATCGAGACCGGCGAGCTATTCGAGGACGTGGAAGAGAGCAAAGCCTATGGTAAACCCCTCTACGTCCAAGTAATGAAGTCGCCTGTCCACGATGCCAGCGGAAAGACCATCGGCGTGCAGGTGATCTTCTGGGACGTTACTGCGCGGAAGCGGGCGGAGGAGGCCCTGGCCTATGAGCGATTCTTGCTGAGCACGCTCATGGACAACTCGCCCGACCACATCTATTTCAAGGACGCCCAAAGCCACTTCATTCTCGTCAGCAAGGGGCTGGCAGACTACTATGGCCTCAGCAACCCGTCGGAAGCGGTCGGCAAGACCGACTTCGATTTCTATGATCCTCGGCGCGCCGAGCAGTACCTGGCCGACGAGCGGGAGGTGATGAGGACGGGCAAGGCCGTTGTGGACAAGGAAGAAGAGCAAGCCGGGCCCGGGGAACACGCCGCCTGGGTCTCCACCACCAAGCTGCCGCTGCATGACAAGCAAGGGCAGATTATCGGCACCTTCGGGATCTCCCGCGACATCACCCAGCGGAAGCGGGCCGAGGAGGCCCTGCGGAAAGCTCACCAGGAGTTGGAAAACCGGGTGCAGGAGCGGACCGCGGAACTGGAAAAGGCCAACCAGGCATTGCAGGCTGAGGTCGCCGAGCGCAAGCGGGCGGAAGGCACCTTGCGGCTGAGCGAGGCTCGACTCAGACAGATCATCGATCTGGTGCCCCACATGATCTTCGCCAAGGACCGGGAGGGGCGGTTTCTGCTGGCCAACCGCATCACCGCCGAAGCCTATGACATGACCGTAGAGCAGCTCACCGGCAAGAAGCACGCCGACGTGCATCCGGATAAAGAACAACTCCGGCAGATGCTGGCAGACGACCGCGCAGTGATCGAAAGTGGCCACCCCAAGGCTACCCCCCAGGAATCATTCGTCGATGCCGACGGGAACTTCCGCCTTTTGCAAACGATCAAGATTCCCTACGCGGCCTCGGGAACCTCGGAGCCGGCCATCCTGGGCGTGGCCATCGACGTCACGGAGCTGAAGCGGGCCGAGGAGCAGACCGTCCGCCAAGGCGTTCTTTTGGAAGCCGTCAACAAGGTGCTGCAAGAAGCCCTGACTTGCGAGACCCATGAAGAGGTTGCCCAAACCAGTCTCCTGGTGGCCGAGCAGTTGACCGGTAGTAAGTTTGGCTTCATCGGCGAACTCAACCAGACCGGACGCTTCGACACGATTGCGTTGAGTGATCCAGGCTGGGACGCCTGTAGAATGCCAAAGTCGGATGCAGTGGTGATGATTAGAGACATGGAAGTCAGCGGAATCTGGGGCAGAGTCCTGAAGCACGGAGAATCCGTGATCGCCAACGATCCTGCCTCTCATCCCGACCGAGTAGGCGTTCCCGAAGGTCATCCGCCGCTGACCTCTTTCCTCGGCGTGCCCTTGACGCACAGAGGAAAAACCTTCGGCATGATCGGGTTGGGGAACAAAGAATCCGCCTATAGTCTGGCCGATCGGCAAGCCGTGGAAGCACTCTCCGTAGCCTTTGTCGAGGCATTGATGCGCAAACGCGCCGAAGAGGCCCTGCGTGAGGCACACGACGAGTTGGAGATCCGCGTTCAGCAGCGGACCGCCGAGTTGGCCCGCACCAATACGGAACTGGAACACACGGCGGGAGCCCTGCGAGTCGCCAAGGAAGCCGCCGAGACCGCCAGCCGGGCCAAGAGCGACTTCCTGGCCCACATGAGTCACGAGATCCGCACCCCCATGAACGCCATCATCGGGATGACCGAACTCGTGCTCGACACCCGCCTCTCCTCCGAACAGCGAGAGTATCTGGCCGCAGTCCAGGAGTCGGGCGAAGTCCTCCTGTCGCTGATCAACGACATTCTCGATTTCTCCAAGATCGAGGCCGGAAAGCTCGAGTTGAGCCCCGTCGGATTCGACCTCCGCGAAAGCGTAGGCGACACGATGAAGTGGCTGGCCATCCGGGCGCATGGGAAGGGCCTGGAGTTGGTCTCCCGCATCCGGCCCGACGTGCCCGGCACCGTGGTGGGCGACGGCGTCCGCCTGCGCCAGATCATCGTCAACCTGGTGGGCAACGCCATCAAGTTTACCCAACAGGGCGAGGTGATGCTGGACGTGAGCCCTCAGCCGCAATCAGACGACTCAGACGACCAGGTGCTGCTCCGCTTCGCCGTTAGCGACACCGGAATCGGCATCCCCGAGGAAAAGCTCGCCGCCATCTTCAACGCCTTCGAGCAAGCCGACATGACCACCACGCGGAAGTTCGGCGGGACGGGCCTGGGCCTGGCCATCTCCTCCCGGTTGGTGGAGTTGATGGGGGGTCGCATCTGGGTGGAAAGCCAACTCGGCCGGGGCAGCACGTTTCACTTCACCGCCCGGTTGGAGGTGGCGCCCACCGAACCCACGGAAGTCCGCCCCCTGCGATACGCCACGGTTGCGGGCACGCGGGTGCTGGTGGTCGACGACAACGCCACCAACCGCCGCATCCTCGAAGAGATGCTCCGCCATTGGGAAATGGAGCCCGGCAGCGCAGCGGGGGCTCAGCAGGCGCTCCAGATGCTGCGGCAGGCACAGCAGTCGGGCAACCCGTACGGCCTGGTGCTGACCGACGCCAATATGCCCGAAATCGACGGCTTTGCCCTGGCCCAGCAGATCAAGCAGGACCAGGAGCTGGGCAACACCGTGATCATGATGCTGACCTCCGGCGACCGGCCGGGAGACGTCGCCCGATGCGAACAACTGGGAATTACCTCCTACCTGATGAAGCCGGTCAAGCAGTCGGAACTCTTCGACACCATCTTGATCGCTCTGGGCGTTACCGCCGCCGAGGAGGAAAGTCTGGAAATGCTCACCGCGGAGCCGCCAAGCCGACTTCCTCCACTGCGAATCCTGCTGGCCGAAGATAGCCTCGTCAGCCAGAAGCTGGCCGTGGGCCTGCTGGAAAGGCGGGGGCATACGGTGGTCGTCGCCAACCATGGCAGGGAAGCACTCGCGGCGCTGGAGTCCCAGGTCTTCGATCTGGTGCTGATGGACGTACAGATGCCCGAAATGGACGGACTGGAAGCCACCGGCACCATCCGTGCCAAGGAGAAGCAGACCGGCAGACGCGTCCCGATCATCGCCATGACGGCCCATGCAATGAAGGGAGATCGCCAGCGGTGTCTACAGGCCGGAATGGACGAGTACCTTGCCAAGCCCATTCGCTCCAAGCGGCTCTTCGAGGCGATCGAAGCCGTGCTGGGCACCTCCGGCCAGTCCGACCTCGGGCCCGATCGCAGACCCCCTGAGGAAGAAGTCTTGGATTGGTCCGAGGCACTGCACACAGTCAAGGAAGACCGGGAGCTGCTAAAGGTGGTTGTGGAGGCCTTCCTGGATGAGTCTCCTCGGCTGGTAAGCGCGATTCGCCAGGCGCTGGCCGACGCCGATCCGGCCGCACTTCGGATCGCCGCCCACACACTCAAGGGATCCATGCGCTGCTTCGGTGGCACCGGGGCCTACGAGCACGCATTTCGACTTGAGAAGATGGGGCAGGGCGGCAATCTGGAGAACGCGGAAGCGGCCTTCGCCGACCTGGAGGCAGAGATGGCACGACTGGTCCCTGCTCTGTTAGACTATGTGCAGTAGACTATGTGCAGGCGAACCACGCTACGGAAGACTGTTGATCCCTGTTCGATGCCGGGGCCGATTGACCCGGCTGCGGAGGACCACGCACATGCCGACCATTCTTGTCGTTGACGACTCGGCAGTCGATCGTCGCCTTGTCGGCAGATTCCTCCAGGAGAAGGTCGAATGCACGATCGAGTACGCTGCCGGTGGTGTGGAAGCACTGGCGCGGATGAAGGACGTGGCACCCGATCTGGTCGTGACTGACCTGACCATGCCGGTAATGGACGGTCTGGAGTTGGTCACCGCCATACGCGCTCACCATCCGGACGTGCCCGTCATTCTGATGACCGCCTACGGCAGCGAAACACTCGCCCTGGAGGCCCTGGAGCAAGGCGCCGCGAGCTACGTCCCCAAATCGCAGTTGGCCGACAAACTGCTGGGCACGGTCGAAGACGTCCTCTCGCTGGCCCGCGCCGGCCGCAGCCACGAGCAACTGATGAGTTGCCTCACCAGGACCGAGTTCACTTTCTCCCTGGAAAACGACGCGGCCCTGATCGATCCTTTGGTCGACCTGGTTCAGCAGATGGTGGTGGGGATGGGCCTGTGCGACTTCACGGGGCAACTCCGGATCGGGGTAGCCCTGAAGGAAGCGCTGCTCAACGCGCTGTTTCACGGCAGTCTGGAGCTCCGCCTGGAACAGATGCAGGAAGTCCAGGACAAGCTGATCCAGGAGAAGGACCTCAGCCTGGTCGAACAGCGCCGCTCGCAGCCGCCCTATCGGGATCGGCGAATCTTCGTCGAAGTGAAGATCTCTCCTGAAGAAGCACGGTTCGTGATCCGCGACGAGGGACCGGGATTCGACGTCTCCGCCGCGCCCGTACCCGGCGATCCGGCCGTCCTGGAGCGGGAGGAGGGCCGGGGATTGATGCTGATCCGAACCTTCATGGACGAAGTTACCCATAACGATCTCGGCAACGAAGTCACCCTGGTCAAGCGAAAGGATTGACACAAACGCCACAAACGGTACGGACTCAAAGATCTCCTGGGCTTGATTGGGTTCTGATGGGGCCGCTGTAGGGGAAAATCCAGATGACGACCGTACTCGTCGTCGACGACTCGGCCGGCGATCGTCGCCTGGTGGGCAAATTGTTGAAAGACGACGGTGACCTGAACGTCGAGTACGCCGCCGATGGCGCGGAAGCCCTGGCCAAGATGGAACGTGCGCTGCCGGACCTGGTGGTGACCGACCTGGTGATGCCCGAGATCAACGGCCTGGAGCTGGTCGCCGCCGCCCGCAGCAGGTTTCCCCTGGTTCCGGTGATTCTCACCACTTCCAAGGGCAGCGAGGAGATCGCCGTCCAGGCACTCAAGCAGGGCGCGGCCAGCTACGTCCCCAAACGCACGCTTGCCTGGGAACTGTTGGACACCGTCCGGGGCGTGCTGGCGGTGTCCTGTCGAGAGCGCAGCCACACGCGACTGATGGGCTGTATGACCAAAAGCGACTGCGCCTTCGCTTTGCACAACGACTGCACTCTCTTCGGCCCGCTGGTCACCTACCTCCAGGAGGAAGTGGCTCGCATGGGCCTGTGTGACGAGGCGGAACGCACCCGGATCGGCGTGGCCCTGGAGGAAGCCCTGGCTAACGCCCTCTATCACGGAAACCTCGAGGTGGGCTCCCAGCTCCGCGAACAAGACAGCCAGGCATACTGTGGACTGGTCGAGCAGCGCCGCCGCCAAGCGCCCTATCGGGCTCGGCGAATTCACGTGGAAGCCACGCTCTCGCGCAAACAGGCGAGCGTCGTGGTCCGCGACGAGGGCTCCGGCTTTGACCCCTCGGCAATGCCCGATCCGACCAAGCCGGGCAACCTGGAAAAGGTAAGCGGCCGAGGCCTGCTCCTGATGCGAACGTTCATGGACGAGGTGATCTACAACGAACTGGGCAACGCGGTCATGCTGATCAAGCGTTGCGATCCCAACGTCGGTCCGAGCAAGAACGAGGATTGCTGATGTCCACGCCGAAAACCTTCAACGCCGAAAGCGAAGGCCAGACGTTGATCGTGGTACCCCTGGTCAACGTGAGCGGGCTGGCCGAAAAAGACGTCAGGCCCGAATTGAATCGCATCCTGGAACAACTCAAAGAAACCGGGCCGCGAAACGTGATCATCGACTTCGCCAAGATCTCCTACTTCGGGACGACCATGCTGGAAGCGATGCATGCGATCTGGAAATGCACCCGCGAGGCCGGCGGGAGGATGGCCCTGTGCAACGTCTCGAACATGCAGCGAGAGGTCCTCCACGTCGCCGGGTTCGACACGCTGTGGCCGGTCTGCGCGTCGCGCCAGGAGGCGTTGCAGGCGGTCGTGCAGTAGCACCCCGCCCCAGCGTATCCGGTGCCCGTACGCCGGATGCCCCCTGATGTGAGGGCAGGCTGACCAGGGGCTTGCGCGGCGGAGCCTGCACGGTATACTCACCAACGACTCCGCAACCGCCGGTAGTGGCCTCGCTGCCTGCCGACAGAGTTTCTTCCCAAGATCCGTCCCAGCCAAGCGAACTATCGTTAGCCGGGGGACCCTGCGCGCAGACCGGTTTCTCTCCTGCGGCGGGCATCGCGGCCGAGGTAATCCCGAGAATCCCGAATCCGCCGGTTCGTATCCGGCCGGCAAACCGTTCCTCTTGCGTAAAGGAGCCAGATGATGTCCTCAATTGGTCTCGGCTTTGCGGAACTAATGATCATCCTGGGACTCGGCGGCGGGTTTGGGCTCCCGCTGGGCATTCCCCCGGCCCCGGAAGATCCCCTGATGGCCAAAGTGGCCCCCGAGGAGTGCCTCTTCTACACCACTTGGGCCGGGGTGGCCAAGCCGGACCCCGCTAGCGACAACCAGACCGAGCAACTCCTGGCCGAGCCGGAAGTCCAGCACCTGTTTACCGAACTCGAGCGGTGCCTGAAGGCCGGATTGCTGCAGGCCGCCGGGCGGGAGGGGCCGGAACAGGCCGCCCTGGCCGGAGATGCCCTCCCCTGGGGAAAGAAGCTGTTGACCAGCCCCACGGCGATCTTCGTTTCCAGCGTCAAGATGGCCGGCGAGGTTCCTGACGTCCGCGGCGGCGCGCTGGTCCGCGTCGGTGAAAATGCGGCCCAATTGAAAGCCGCGCTGAAGAAGTATCAACGGATGTTGCCGCCCGAGGCGGTCAAGACCGACCAGGTCAACGGCGATACCTGGTACCACGTCCAGCCGGACCCCAAGGCCCCGCAGATCACCTTGGGCGTCAAGGGAAACTACTTCATCGTCGGCGTCGGTGAGGGTTCGGTCGAGGGCATCCTGGCGCGTGCCCGCACTCCCGCGCCCAAGTGGTTGACCGACCTCCGCCAGCAGTTGACCGTAGATCGCACGGCCACGGTAACCTACTTGAACGTCGAGGAGATCATCGAGACCGTCCTCCCGCTGGCCGGCCGCGACGCGCCGAAGGTTTCGGCGGCCCTGCTGGCCACGGGGCTCTCAAAGGTGACCTCGCTGGCTTCTGTCACCGGCCTGGACAAGGAAGGTTTCGTCAGTCGCACCCTGGTAGGCATTAGCGGCGAACCCCGCGGGCTGCTGAGCTTCGCCGCCGCCAAGCCGCTCGCTCCGGCGGACCTGGCCCCCATCCCCAGTGACGCCACGGTCGCCTTGGCGGCGCGGATCGACGCCGCGGACATGTTCCACAAGTCTCTCTCAGCCCTGGGGCAGATCGAACCACGAGCCCCCGAGGATATCCGCGAGGCTCTCGCCGAGATTCAGCGGGAGCTGGGAATCGACGTCCCCGGCGACGTGCTGGCGTCTCTGGGCGATACCTGGTGCGTCTACAACTCGCCGCGCGAGGGCGGACTGGTGATCACCGGCCTGACGGCGGTCGTCCGGGTAAAGGATCGCCAGCGGCTGGCCGCCACCCATGGCAAGGTGCTCGGGGGCATGAAGGCCGAGTTCGGGCAGGACCAGGACCGCCGCGGTCCGCGGATCGAGCAGTTCCAGTTCGCCGGCCGGGACGTCTACTTCTTCAACGCCCGGGAAAGGGAATTCCCCCTGGCCCCCGCCTGGTGTCTGACCGAAAAAGAGCTGATCGTGGCGCCCTTCCCGCAGAATATCAAGGCCTATCTCGCCCGCGGCGACGAGTTCAAGTCGATTGCCACGGTGCCGGAGGTGGCCGGGCTATTTCAGTCGGCCGGCGGACCGATCATGCTCTCGTACTGCGATACCCGCCAGTTGTTCGAACTGGTCTACCCCTTGGTTCCCATGATCGCGCAGGTGGGGTTCGGCCAGTTGGCGCGGGAAGGAATCGACATTGACGTGTCGATCCTGCCCTCGGCCGCCGCGATCGGCAAGCACCTGCGTCCCGCGGTGACGGTGGTGCAGCGGAGCGAGGCCGGTATCGAGCTGGTGAGCCGGCAGAGCGTTCCCGGCGGCAGCGTGGGCTCGACCGCGCCGGTGGCGGTTCCGCTGCTGCTTCCTGCCGTCCAGGCTGCGCGAGCAGCAGCCCGCAGGGCGCAGTCGATGAACAACCTCAAGCAGATCGCCCTGGCAATGCACAATCATCACGCCTCGTACAAGGAGTTCCCGGCCGCCTACATTGCCGACAAGCAGGGCAAGCCGCTGTTGAGCTGGCGGGTGAAGATCCTCCCGTTTATCGAGCAGGAGCCGTTATACAGGCAATTCCACCTCGACGAGCCCTGGGACAGCCCGCACAACAAGACACTCATCCCGCTGATGCCCCAGACCTACAAGGCCGTCGGCAGCAACGCCGGGCCGGGAAAGACGAACTACCTCACCGTCCGCGGCCCCAGCACCGCCTTTCCCGGCGGAAAGGGGACCCGCGTCGCCGACATTCCCGACGGGTCGTCCCATACGATCATGGCCGTCGAGGTCAGTGACCAGAAGGCCGTCGTCTGGACCAAGCCGGACGATTTCGAGTACGACCAGAAAAATCCGCTCGCCGGGCTGGTCGGACTCCGCCCGGGCGGCTTCAACGCCGTCTTCTGCGACGGACACGTCCAATTCATCTCGGCGGGGATCGACCGCGAAATCCTCAAGTTGCTGTTTATGCGCAACGACGGCAAGGTGATCGACAGAAGCGCGTTCTAATACGCAACACCACCTTCGTTAGGTTTCTTGTTCCCACGCTCCGCGTGGGAACATACGTGTGGGACGCTCTGCGTCCGGGTGCGGAACCGACGCCACGCGCCTACTGGCAAGTCGAAGCCTGCTGTCGATTGCTGCCGGTCGATGGGTGGCGTCAGTCGGCTGGACGCAGCGCGTCCAGGGTTGCGTCCCCACGCAGAGCGTGGGAACGAGGCGCGATGTTCGCGCGGCAGTTGCACTGCCGCAGGTCACCCTTCGACCACTTCCGCCGTGATCGGCTGATCCGCCGTGGCGCGTCGGGCGACGGCGCGACGGATCTTGAGCACGATCCCGGCAACCAGGGCAACCAGGCCGGCCACCGGAAGAATGCCGGTGAGCAACGCCAGCAGCCCGACGCAGATCAGCAGCCAGGAACCGCCCGCTCCCCACAGCCAGGCCAGCCGGCCGGCACGTGCCAGCCGCACCAAGTACGCCAGCACGGCCACGGCGGCCACCAAGGCCGCCAACTTCAGCAACCTGGTCCACAGGCTGTCCGACACGGTCCAGGCCGTGATCTCGACCTCGCCGCGCGGCGTGCTGAAGCGATAGACCTGGTAGAACTTGTCGTCGTGCCTGGGCAGTTGAAGCTCCAGGCTGGCCAGGCCGGTCGGAGGGCCTGCGCCAGCGGTGGCTACGACAGGCATCTCTCGCTGGCCGCCCGGTGCAACCCGCTGTGATACAACGTCCGCCAGGGCATATACCTTCTTGCCGTCTCCCGACCAGGTGACCGCGTCTGGGCCCGGTTGGCGGTCCCCAAGATCAAAGGTAGAGCTGTCGCCTGCATCTACCCTCCGCCCGCCGCCCTGCTGTTGCAGCTTCTGCTGGTAGCGCACCACCGCATCACGGCCTTCGCCTCGTCCCGAGCGCTGGGCCTGGTCGGCCTCGGTCTTCTGGCGCGAGTAGTCCTCGACAAGCTGGGCTTTGGCCACACCCTGGGCCACCTCGGGCGCACCGGGCTGGGCCTGCACGTCCGCCCTGGTCTGCTTGCCCTTGAACTCGACTGCCCCCCCGCCGGGCTTTCCGACGCCCTCAGGTAGCGACAGCCTGCCGGTCTCGTCAATCACGGCCGGGTTGTCGAGCTGGTTCCTGTTGAGCCACTGGTCATCGAAAAGCACCAGCTCACCGCCGGCCGGGGCGCGCCGCTGATCGGAGTCGCCGGGCCAGTTTCCGCCCAGGTCCAGGACCGCGTTGCGCGACCGGCTCGATTTCTGGCCTTCGTAGCGGGCGTTCAGCCGGAAGCGGTTATCCATGTCGTCCGGTTCGGGGACCACGCCGAGTTCGGAGACTTCCCGCTCCGCTTGCAGCAGGGCCGCGTTGTTGGCCTCGATTTGTGCTTGCAGCTTGGGGTTGGCGACGTAGCCCTGCGCCGATTGAAACTCGCGCATCTCCGATCCCCATTGTTTCAGGTTGTAGGCGGCCCGGACCTTGGCGAACTTGCCTGCGCCGCGGACCGTCTGCATCAGTCGTTCGCCTTGTTTGGTCTCGTAGGAAAAGCGGCCGGCAGTCAGGTCCGCCTCTTCGGTGACCAGACCCATCGTGCCGCCGAAGGCGAACAGCCGGTGCGTTTTGGGCACGGACAGCGAAACCTGGCTCAGCTCGACGTTGATGTTCTTGGTGCGCACCAAGGGGAAGTCGGCCGTGCCCAGGCTGCCCAGTGCCGGCATCTTGCCACCGTACTGCATCACCACTGCGTAGTCGCGGTCTCCGGGTGCGGTCTTTACCAGGGGGATCCGCACCAGTCGGGAACCGGCGGCACCGGGGACGGTGGCCGGCTTGACCGGCTGACCGTCCACCCGCACGGTCCACAGCCTGGCCTCCGGCGGTAGCTCGATTCTCAGGAATTGCTCGGTGGTGTTGTCTATCTGATAGCTCACCGCGGCCCGATAGGCCCCGTTGCCGTCGACTATCAGGACCGTTTCGGCCAGGCCGATCCGCGCCCCGGCCGTCTCCACCGCCTTGCGAGTCTTGGTCTTGAAGACAAGCCGCGGTTTTGGGGCCCCGGGCACGACCAGGTATGCCCGGGTAATATCGCCACCCAGGATCCCCTTGAGCCTGTCCCACTCTTTCTGTTGCCGGCTGAGCGCCTCCAGGCCGGCGAGCTGATCCTCGTCAACGACCACCTCGTCGCGACCGGCGCTCTCCAAGACAACGTACCGGCGGTCCGTGCGCCACTTTTCCACGGTCGGGATGGGGGCGGAGAAGGACTCTGAGGTAAGCAGGCGATCGTTTTCGATCAGCACCTGAAGCTGGTCCATCTTCTCTTCCTGGAGCTGAAGCCACACTCGAAGGTTGCCCTCTTCAGTCGGCTCGATCTTCTTCTGGAGGAGCATGGGCACCTGGATCCGGCAGTCGTCCATCCCGGCGGGCAGCAGGAACGACAGTTCCCGGATCCCGGCGTTGCGAATTGTGAAGTCCAGCAGGATCGTCTCCTCGACGGTCCGATCGGTCACCCGCACGTTGGTGATCGTCTCACAGGTGACCTCCGGCCGCCGCGGCGCGAGCCGCAGCAGGCCGCTGTAATCGGGCCGATCATAGTGCAGGGCCAGCCGCACCGCCCGCTGCTGACCCGGACTCAGCCAGCCGTAGAGCCGCTTCAGCAGCACGCCCTTGCAGTTTTCCAGCTTCTCGGCCTTGACGTCCAGTGCCGGGTCGAGCTGCACGGCGATCTCTCCCTGCTGGCGCTCGACGTGGAGGACCTCGAGTTGCGGCAGCGGGAGTTCTCGGATTGCGCCCCGCCCGCCGAGGGTGCCGCTCAGTAGGATGGGGACCTCGTCTTGCTGTCCGGTCCCCAGGTAGACGCTCAACCGCTTCCGCCCGCCCTCCTCGACCAAGGCCCACTGGTACGCTCCGGGAGCCGAGACCTGCGTGATTTCGAGGTCCTTGGGCACGAACATCTCGACCAGATAGACGGGGCGACGCTGCGCGTCCAGCGCCACCCGGCTCTCCAGGGTCCGCTCGTACTCGGCGATCTTCAACACCGTCTGCACCGTCGCCGTGAGCTTCGGTTCCAGGGCGGCGGCCGCCAGGCGGACCGTGAAGGGAATGGTCACGAACTGGTACGCCTGGTAGGGCCGGATGCCCAGCGGGCTCTGCTGGCCGTCCGGACCTCCCGCCCGACCATTCGGCGGGGCATCTCGTTGTCCCACCGACGGCAGGGCCGCCCAGTCGCCAACGTCAATCCGCTTCACCCCGGTCTGCTCAACGGTCCGCAGGTCCATCAACGGGCTGCGGCGGATGCAGAACCTGCCGTCGTGCAAGGCGGCGCCGCCGACAGAAACCACCGGGATCTCGAACTCGGCCAGATCGGCTTGCCCTACAGGCCCCTTCCGCCAGAGGTGAAGCGTAAAATCCTCCCGGCCCTTGGCCGGTTTGAGCAGGGTGACGTCCACCGTCTGGGGCTGCTGCTGGTCGCGCTGCCAACCGCGAACGTTCGTGCCCTCGACCCTCTCCAGCAGGTACTCTGCCGGCACGGTGATCTGAAATTCCTCCCGCTCGCTGCGGCGGAATTCCAACTGCAACCGCCAGAGAAGCCGCAGGCCGTCCTCCTGAACGTCCAGCACCGCGGTCGATCGGGCGGTCAGGCTGAGGTCAACCTGGCCTTCGGCCACCTTGGGCCGCCACTGGATGCTCACCGCCCCGTCGGCACCCAGGGCGGTTTCGATCTTCTGGTCGGCCTGCTGGGTCTCGTAACTGCGGCGATCGGCCACCCGGCCCAGCCTGAGTTCCGTCTGGGGTTGGGGCACCGTAAGCGACAGGGCCGTCGCCCGGGCCGAGGGGAGCAGGCCCTCGGCCACCCGCCAACCGCCCTGGCGCGAAAGCCGCAGCCGCACGGCCAGCTCCAACCGGTGCCGGCCCTTGCCCGAGGCGTACAGCACGACCAGCGAGCCGCCCGGTGGGGCCTGCCTGGCCTCCACCTGGTTCGCGGCCGGGGCCGGTTGCGCCTGTTGCGGCGCGTTGGGGGCGGCGTTGGCCCGGCCGACCCGGACCACGCTCAGCCGCGCCGGCTTGCCGTCCAACTCCGCCCGGGCCAGGACTCCCCCGCCAAGGCCCAGCGGGATCGTCACGTAGCCCTCGGCGAACACGTCCAACTCCAGTTGGCCGCTGACCAACAGGTACTCGTCGCCCTCCAGCGTCGCGGCGTACGAGGCGCCGGCCAGCGCGTAGGAGGTAGGTGGCTTTGGCGCCTCGATCTTCTTATCCGGGTGCGCCCGGTTCCACAGCTCGACGTATTTCGCGTAAGGGACCAGCAGCTTGTCGGCGTCCTGCACGCCGGTCTTCGACTGCGGATCGTAGGGCAGGATGACGGCGTCCTCGGGCACGTCAACCGGCAGCGGCGGCCGGACTACCTGGATCACGTAGGGGGCCGTCTTGCTCTGGGGACTGGCGGCGCAGGCCGTGGGGACCGTCGCAGCGATCAGCAGGATCGCTGCCGCAGTTGCCGCCGTGGCGGCGGCGGCCGCCGGCCGGCGGCGCAGCAGCCCCACCAGCCATCTTACGAAGCCGGCCAATAAGTAATACGGCACCAGCAGACTGGCGGCGTAGAAGACCAGGTTGCAGACCCGCGCCGCCCCGACGCAATCGTAGGCCACCGGAACCAACGTGGCCAGCAGGGCCACGATCAGGACGAACCGGGCCTTGCTGCCGGCTGGCCGGTTGGTGATCGCCAGGCCCACCAGCCCCACCGCCAGCGCCAGGCCCCAGCCCAACATGCAATCCCGCAGCCGGCTTGCCACCGTAACCTCTAACCGCGGCTCGACCCCGAGGCTGCGGAAGGTGACCACCTGGCCGCCGTCTGTCGCGGCCTGGTCCAGGTCGATCTGGAGGCTGCGGACCCCTGCCAGCTTCCGGCGGGGTGCGCGGGTTTTCTCCCAAAGCTCGGGCTCGGGATAGACGACCGGTGGCTCGCCGGGGGCGGGCTCGGGGGTCTGCGCTTCGTCGGGGGCAGGCGGTTCCTGCTCCGTCGGCTCTTCCGCACCTTCAAACATAACCTTGGGTTCCGGGGTCGGCTCCGGGGTCGGTGGTTCGGCCTCCGGTCCGCCGGCGTCGGACTCCGGCGCCTCCGCCTTCTCGTCTTGAACGGGCATCGCGCCTGTGTCGTCGCTCACGTATGGAACGTAACCCTCCGACGGAGCCCACCTTCCGGCGTCCTTTTTCATTTTGCTGCGGGCGGTTATCCGCGCCTGGTCGACGCCGCAGAACGGATTCACGCCGCCGGTGAGCCAGTAGAGGACCCCGGCCACCTGGACCGCGGCCGGCAGCGGTTTGACGAGTTGGCCCCGATCGGGGACCACCGTGCCGCCGGTGCGGACCACCTCATACCCGCTGGGAACGTGCAGGTGCCAGACCAGGTCGGAAAGCGGCACCTCGACGGCCGGTGTTTGGGCAGCGGCGCGGAGCAACAGCTTCGGCGCCGGCACGGCCAGCTTGCCGCCGAGCGACACGTCGACCGGCATCTCGTAGACGATCCGCAGATCCCGCAAGGCGCCCGCGGCCCCCGGCGGGAGGCTCACCAGCAGGCCGGCCCGGTCGCGCTGCGGCTTCAGCGGCACTCCGTCGAGCGAGGCCGCCCAGAGTTCCGATCCCGGTGGCAACTCCACTTCCAGGTAAAGTGCCTTGGTCCGCAGCATGAACCGTCCCTGCGTCTGGCTGACGCCCTCGGCCGCAAGATGCGTGCTCAGCTCGGCCCGTTGGACGATCGCCGCCGGCAATCGGTAGTCGGGATCGCGCGATACGTTGACCGTGACCGCAACCGGCTTGCCAACGAATCCGCTAAACGGCCAGGAAGTCCAATGGTATCGGT
>CAZUAM010000080.1:0-16072 GCA_964618095.1 uncultured Planctomycetaceae bacterium
CGGATTCCGCTGCCAATGCAAGACTCTGCAACTCCTCAAGGCAGCTCAAATCCTCATCCTGCCTTGATTATCGCCGCCTGCGGGAGTTTCCCCAGCGGATCGACAATCCGAGTAGTAGTCGAGAAACAGCTCCCTCCGCGTCGTTTATTGACACTCAGGAAGGTAATGTCCACCTGGTTCCCAAGCTCCAGCTTGGGAACCGCCCCGCAATTCAGCCCGATCGCAGCTTCTTTGCCAACCGCGCGATACGTTCTCCCAGACGGCGGCCGCCGTCCAGCTCTTTCTCGCTAACTCCGGGATCGAGCGGTCCGGTCATGGCGGAGGCACCTGCCTCGGCCCATTTGTCGTCGCCTTCGGCGTCTTGATAAAGTGGGCCGGCGACCACCATGCGATTGTTGATCAAGAACATCAGCAGGGAGACAACCACGAACTCCTTCCCTCCCACCTGGCCGCTGCCCGTGGAGAACGCGCCTCCCACCTTATCGGTGAAATCCACTTTCATCTTCCAGTTCCAGTCGTCGATGGCTACCTTCATTCTGCCCGGGACGTTGGCGAAGTAGGTCGGACAGCCCAAGATGATCGCGTCGGCGGCCTCCAGGTCCTGTTTGGAGACGTTATCGACCGACTTGACGACGGCCACCGCCCCGGGCACGCGTTTTATTCCTTCGGCCACCCCTTGGGCGAGTCGCTTGGTGTTGCCATAGAGTGAGTGATACGCGACCAGAACGCGCACGGTCTTCGCCTGAGGAGCACGCTTGGGCGCAGACTTCTGGCCTGCGTCCGCCGCGGTTCCGGGCGATGCCGCCAAGAGTGGAAA
The DNA here is from genome assembly GCA_964618095.1 of uncultured Planctomycetaceae bacterium. GTDB lineage: Bacteria > Planctomycetota > Planctomycetia > Pirellulales > Thermoguttaceae > CAZUAM01. Next base: position 818 of record CAZUAM010000080.1, read on the forward strand.
CAGAACCAGCATCAACAGCCATGGTCCGAGGCGATTGTGTCTCATCGTGCGTCTCCTTGTGGAGAGATTGGTGCCGAGGCGTAACGCCGACGGCAAAGGGGGCAGGTCCACGAAGCAGTCCGTAGGTTATGTTTCAGCCTAGCGCGGCATAGCCGCAGCCAAAGTAGACGTCTCGCTCCGCGAGACGAAGCGGCAGCAGGGAGATCGGGCGCCCACCCGGATTTGTAAAACCCCTTCCGGATTTCGGGACGTTTGATTGCCTCTCATCTCGCGGATCGATCCCGGTAGTTCCTTTCCCGCCCAACCGGTCCGCTCCGCGACGCTGGGGAGCTTCGGCAGGGGTGCATGTGGCTCCGTCTGATACCAGTAGGCCACGCTGTAATAGTAGTTGCCGCTTCGGAAAGGCGGATTGCCCCGGCCGTGCTCGATCAGAAAGCGGATCGACCTGTTGAACGGCACCGGATCGGGGACGTGCCAGCGATAGGCCGTGGTGTACGGGCCTTCGCAGACGGTCACGCCGTAGTAGGAAAAGCAGCCGGGCCGCAGCCCGTAGGACTCGCAGAAATAGTCCTCCGAGCCGGTGCCCTGCATGGCGTGCTTGCCGTCGATGTAGACGATCTCGTCGCCCTCGCCCCACCAGCCGCCGTCGTTGTTCTTCACGCTCAGCACACAGCCGATCAGGTGCCCGCGGCCTTTGGCCTCCAGGATCAGGTAGGGCCCTTCCGGCGGCGGCGTCCCCTGGCGGTATTGGGCGTGGAAATAGCCCATGCTTTCAACGGGCTTGGCGTCTGCGTACCTCTTGTAGTTGACCTCATACCAGTGCTTGCTCGGCTGGCGTCCTTCGTTGGTGACGGTGAGGCGGGCCCGCCGGGCAAACGGCATGGGGATGTAGCAGTTCCGCGCGGCGCCGTAGGCCGCCGGGTCGGTAATTCCCTTGCCGCGCCGGGCGTCGACGTTCATCAGCGCCGAAGAGTGTTTCTCCGTAAAACCGAAGCCCACGGCAAAAAAGTCGCCGAAGGGAACTTCGACACTGGGCGTCTGTTCCCCGTCCCAGTACATCCGCAGCACGTGCTTCTGGAGGTGATGCGGCTCTCGGCTGGTGATGTTGTCGCGGAAGTGGACGATACAGCCCGGACCCTCCACGTCGGCCAGCACCAGGCTCTTGCCCGGCTCCAGCGGCCGCCAATCCCGGTTGCCCCCGCTGGAGTCGGCCGAGGTGATCCGCCGCATCTGGAAGTTGCGCAACCCGGGCAGCGCGTCCAGCGAGGGCACCGGCGTCGGCTCGTCGGCCGCTGCGCCGGCGGCCAGGTAACACCCAACGATCAGGAATCGCCACGAGTTCATATTGCCTTTCCTTTCTGCAAAAGTAGAAGGGGGCGTTACCTCGTCGGCTTGGAGTTTCCTGTTCGCTGTCACGAAGCCAACCGAGGTGCACCTTATGAGAATCATGGTCCAAGTCGAGGTGGAGGTCAACCTGGAGGGGAGCCGGGCGAACATCGGCGACATTCGCCCCCTCGGCGGACGAGGCAGGCCGGGAGTTCCAAAAGAAGATGATGCGGGGGTCGCCAAGCAGCACCGGGAAGGGGCAGCCACGATGCTGTCCAGTCCGAGCGGGAGGCAGACAGTTGCCCATCACCGATGATCCTCCCCCTCCCCGAACTGCCGTCTGGCCTCGAAGGCCACCACGGCCACGGTGACCGAGAGGTTGAGACTGCGGGCATCGGGGTGGATGGGGATCCGCAGGCAGCGGTCGGGGTTCGACTCGAGCATCGTTGGCGGCAGCCCCTGCGACTCGCTGCCGAAGACCAGCACGTCGCCCGGTTCATACTCCACCTCGGTGTAGCAGACCGCGGCCGTCTTGGAGAAGAACCAGGGGCGGCGCTGCGCCAGACGACGGCAGAAGGCATCCCAGTCGTCGACCACTTCCCACTCGAGGTGCTGCCAGTAGTCCAGCCCCGCCCGACGCAGCCGGCGATCGTCGAGCCGGAACCCCAGCGGTCTGACCAGCCACAGTTTAGCCCCCACGGCCACACAGGTCCGGCCCACGCTGCCGGCGTTGTAGGCGATTTCAGGCTGATAAAGGACAATATGCACGGGGTCTCGCCCTTGCCGCGCGAAACGATCCTTACGACGCCGCGGCACCCCGGGCGCTGCGCAGCTCCTGCCGCAGTTGTTCGATCTCTCCCGGACGGATGTGCTTTCTGAGCAGCTTCTGGGTGTCGCCAAATAGCGCATCGATCTTGCGCTGCACGCCGGGGTCCTCCGCACGCGTGCTCCTTCGCTCCAGAGCCACGGTGCTGACCAACACCCGCTCCGACTTCTCCAGTCGCAGCAACTCGCCGATCAGCTCCTCCGCCTCGTCGAACTTGCCGGCCTTGACGCGGGCGCGGGTGCGAGCAAACAATACTTCGCGGCGGGCAACCAGGTCAACCAACTCCTGCCGCAATCCACTGACTAATCCCTCCGCCTCCAGACGCCGGTCGTCGTTGGGAATCTCTGCGATGCACACGGGCTGGAGGCCCGGAACCATCGGCAAGCGGGCCAGCAGCTCTGAACCGTTGCGGGCCAACAACACCCGCAGCGGACTCTCCCCCGGCGGCACCCTGATCCGCCCCTCCCGATCCGTGCGGCCCAGCAGCACGGCCGTTTTCCCGTCGGGTGGGCGGGCGTAGACCTCGTAGCCCGCTAGGAGCTGCTTCGGCTCGGATCGCGACACCAGAGTCAAAGTGCTGGGTCTTCGGGGCGGGATCACGGCCAGCGCCAACTGCTGAGTCCGCCCGCGCCGACGACCGCTCAGCGGGCTGCGGAACCCGGTCTCGAGCCGGCAGTGAAGCCGCCGGGGCGTAATCTGCTCTACCGTGCAAAAGGTCCAAGAGATCGGCTTCGGCCGGATCACGCCTCCTTGATCTTTGCGAAGGTTTCCTTGGTAGTCCTCGGAACGGATCACCGGAACAAACACGTCGCCCGGCTCGACCGTCAACAGTTGCTTGTCGCGCCGAGGCAGCGCCGCCGCCTTCAGCCGCAACGCTACCTGCTGCTTATCCACGCTCTCGATCAGCGCCAGCGGAGCGAACGCCGCGAATATCGCCTCCAACGCCGCGTCGCGCAGTTTGCCCGGCTGCCACGCCCGCCGCGTGACCGGCGCGCTCCAGATCAGCGTGGGAACGTCGAGCTCGCGGGCTGTGACCTGCAAACCGTCCGCAGCCCGCGAAACCGCCAGCAGCATCACCTTGTCGGACTCCAGCGACTCCTGGGGGAGCGACTCCAGGGTCACGCTCTCGATCGCCGAGGTCAACGTCGGCTGCAATTCCGGCGGCGCGGGCGCCGCCCTGATCTTCCAGGTCGCCCCAACCAGCGTCTCCGCCCGCTCCACCAGGTCCCCAAGCAACTCCGCTCGCATACGCGGCGTCAACTCGGGAGCCGGGGCAAAGGCCACCAGCACTTCGATCCGATAAGGCGTCAACTCCCAGACCGATTGAGCCGCCGCCGGAGCAGACGCCAGGCAAATCAGGACCGTAGAAGCCACAAGCCGGAACACACGAAAGAACGATTGCAAACTGCAAATTGCAAATTGCAGATTGCAAAATGACGATCGCGTCTTGCAATGACGTTCTGCTTTGGGGCGCTCTTGCATCATGGTCTGCATTTATTGACGGGCAACTTGCCCTCGGCCCGAATCAATCCCGCCGCCGACTTTCAACGGGGTGACAGTCTAGCCATCTGAAGTGAAGTGTAAGGAGAGGGAAAATGGAAAAGGGGGAAAGGGGGAAGTGAACAATTTTCAAGCTGGACGAAGCCGTAGTCACATCACTTTGCCTTTTCCATTTTTCCCCTTTCCCCTTTTTCCTCATTACACATTGGTCACTTCACTCGGCTGAAGTGTTACTCAACGGGCAATTTGCCATTTTCAATTTGCAATTCTCAATTTGCAATTCTCAATTTGCAATTCTCAATTTGCAATCTAGTACCCTACTCGGCCGGATACCGAAAGGCGCATCGCCACTGCTCGACGTTCTGGTAAAGCGAGACCGGCCGGTCTCCGATCCCCCGGAGGCTCCGGTGGTAGGCGAAGTGCTCGGTCAACTGCCACAGCGGCACGACGGCCACCTCGTCGTGGGCAATGCGGTGAATACGGTGCAGGATCTTGCGGACCTCCTGCCAGGCGGGGGCCTGTTGGAGTTGGCGGTCCTGCTGCGAATCGGGGGCCCGCTGGAGTTGCCTCAGTGCCAGGCTCATGTAGGGGCTGCACCCGGCCGCCGGGCCGTCTTCACCCAACAGCCGCGGCGCGTCCACCAGCGGCTCGCAGATCGCCAGTTCCGCGTAGAGAAGGTCCACCTCCGCGGGGATCTGTTCCGGTGCCTGGCCCGTCACCTCCCGCAGCTCGATGGGAATGCCGATCAGTTCGAGTTGTCGTTGGATGGAGGTGCAGGCAAGCCGGGCGAGTTCGTGGGGCGGATGGGCCAGCACCAGCCGGGGCATCTTCGCCGCCGGTTGTTCCTTCTTGTTTTGCGAGGCTGTCACTTCTTTGCGGCTGACCTCGGCCAGGGCGATTGCCAGGCGCGGTTCGTAGCCCCGAGGTTCGATGCTGGGGTCGTGGGCATAGCTGATCGGATCGTCAAGGGAGAGCCTGGTAGGAAAGGGACCGCCAAGGACCCGGCAGCCGGGCGACTTGACCCCGCCGAGCAACTGGTTGAGGATCACTTGGCGATGGATTCCGTAGACCAGCGCCCGGCGAAACGCCCGATTCGCCGTCAGCGGCCTGCGCATGTTGGGGATCAGACAGTGCACCAGCGGCACGGCATAGGGCTGCACCACCAGGTCCTTCTCCCGCCGAACCGCGTCCAGGCTCCAGGGGTTCAGCCGATCCAGCACGTGGATCCGGCCGTCCTTTAACGCCTGGATCGCCTTGACCCCTCGGGCACAGCGGCGTTCGACGATCTCCTTCGGCTGCGCCGGCTGGGAGGCGAAATACTGGGCGTTGGCCAGATAGCAGGTCTCGTCCGCGCTGCGCGGACCGATCACGTACGGGCCGTTCGGCGGGGGCGGACCGCCGGAAGCGGCCGGCGTGGCGTAGGGAACGAGAATCGTCTGCAACAGCGCGTCGGGGCGGACGTGGGCCAGACGCATCTCCACGTCCACCTGGTACACGCCGCCAACCGACACGCCGCCGAGCAGCTCCGCCCAACCGGCCCGATACGCAGCATCACGCGGGTCGGCCATCGTCAGCAGCCGCCGCGAGACGTCGTAGCCGGTCAAGGTGGCCTCGCCGGACGACCAGCGAACGTCCGGCTCGATTTGCAGGGTGATTCGGTGCTCGAGCCTCTCGATGGTCATTTCACCTACCGGGCAGTAGTACTTCCCGCCTTCGCTGCCCGGCCCGGCATACTCAGTCAACGTCCGGTAGACCAGCCGGGCGCTGCGGCGAGCGGCCCAATCATTGAGGCCACCGGGCTGGGTGTCGGCCGCCGCCAGGCCGACGCCCACCACCACGCGGGGATACTTCTGGTGGATCGACTCGGCCAGTTCTCTGGCGCCGGGCAATCCGGGCCAGATTCTTCTCAGGCGGTCGGCGAGCTGGGCCGCCTGGCGAATATCGCCGTTCTGCATCGCCGAGCGGGCCTCGGCCGACAAGGCCGCGGCCCGTTGCCTCAGCTCGCCCTCGCGCTGCACGACCACCGGGTGCTGGGGGAACCAGGCCGCCAGGCTGCGAAGCAGCGCGCGAGCCGCCCGATAGTCTTCCTTGGCAACGTACCGATCGACAAGTTTCTCAGTCGTGGCGCCCAGGACCTTGTCCAGCTTCGGACGTTGCGGGTTGCGGCCGTGCAACTCCCGAAGCAACGCCAGCGCGCCGTCGTACTGTTTCTTCAGATACAGCGCTTCCGCCTCCTGGAAGAGGTACTCCTCCATTGCCTCGCCCAGGCCCGGTAGTTGCGGATGCTTTTCTTCGAGGAACTTGAAATAGTCGTAGGCCTGGTCAAACTTCTTGGCCTCCACCAACGCGCCGGCTTTCTCCACAACCAACTGCTCGAACAGCTCCAGCTTCTCGATCGCCTGCCAGGGTAACTCGTAAAGCTTCCTGGGATCATCCAGGAGACGGACCCGCAGCGCGCCGCGCCGGGGGAGAGGTTCCGGCAGCCGGCGGCCGGGCAGGTCCAGCGGCTTGACCTTCAGCACCACGTTTTCGTTGCTCGCATCGAGCGTGATCCGGTCGAACCGGTCCTGCTCGAAGAACCGCTCTTGGGCCGCCAACGGCCCGCAGCAGATCAGCACGATCAAGGCAACCGCGAAGCGCTTCACGGCCACAAGCACTCGCCCAAAAACCACATCGCACGCTTGAGTTGAACAAAACAGCCCCGCCCGGAAGGGCGGGGTCGGAAAACTCCGCAACCACGGGATCCCGCGCTTGCGGGCGGGGCTATGGCCGAATGGAGGCATGCTTCGCATCTGCTCAGGGCCGTTCGATTTCGTAGAGGCTTCCGTCGCGGCCGCCGAGCAGGAGTTGTTCGCCCAGCAGCACCGCTCCGGTTCCCAGAGGCCGGCCGGTTTCAATCTTGCCGAGTTCCTTGCCGCTCTCCGCGTCCACGCGCCAGACGACGCCAGCGGCGGCGGCCAGAATGTAGTGATCGCCCGTTTCCAGGGGGGTCCCGGCCAGCGGGCCGTAGGGCAGTTTGACCCGCCAGCAGAGCTTGCCGCTTCCGTCGAGACAAAGCAGTTGGCCGTCGTCGGTTGAGAGCATCACTTGCCCGCCCACCCGTCGCGGTCCCCAGACACAGCGGCCGCCGAGCACCTGCCGTTGGTCTTTGGCGGGGGTCAGCTCCGGCAATTTGAAAACGGACAGTGCCCCGGCCGCATCCACTGCGTAGGCCACGTCTCCGGCCACGGCCACCGGCGAAACGATCGGCTGAGACAGCTCCTGCTGGTCGCGGGCCACCAGATGGGGTTTCGGCTGGGCCTCGATCTCCACCCGGTAGAGCCTCGTGCGCCCGTCGGCTAACACGACCCCGTTTTTCCCGGCATCTGCGGGGAGGCGCCAAGGAATATGGACCCCGCCCTCCAGCCACGGCTGAAAAGGCTCGGTCTGCTTGCTGCCGCTGCGGGGATCAATCAGATACACCTGTCCGACCTTGCAGGGGGCCAACAATCCACCGGCAAAGGCGATCGGCGGACAGGCGAGCACGTCCGGCAGTTGCAGCCAGCGAAACCGCTCCTGCTGCCGGCCGGGATCGAAGACCGCAATTCGATCCGAGCCCTTCCCGGCGGTCATTGCCAGCAGGCCGCCGTCGAACCGGATCACGTGGCCGACGGGCTGCCTTTCCAATGGTGGGGCAATCTGTGTCCCGCCATCGGACGGGGCCGGCTGATCCAGGATCCTTTCTCCTTTCAGTCCGGCCGCATCCACCTGGTACACTCCGCCGAGCGAGCTGACGGCGGTGATCTTGCTTCCCGCCGGATCGACCATCGGCTGAGCGGCCAAAGGCGCCGCCAGATGGGTTTCCCACAGCCGCCGGCCCTGGTCCATTTCTACCGCCGAAACCAGCACGCCGCGCACTGCGAACTTCCGCCGCACGTGGAAGATCACCCGCCCGATGGCCACCAGCGGCTGTTGGCCGGCGCCGGATTCATGGCCGGTCCATTTCGGCACCAGCCGGCGGCGGGAGAGCTCGATCGAGTACTTGGTCAACTCGGCACCGGCGATCCAGACGTGGTCGGCCTCCATCAGGGGAAAACGGATCAGGGGCCCGTCGCTCGCCGGCGTGGCCGCGGCCGCTGCCCTCAGCGGTCTCTTGGCGTCGGTCCCGCTGATCTCAAAAAGATGGACGGCACCCAGGTCGGTGGCCACCAGCACCCTGCCTCTTCGGCCGTCGACCGACGGCGGTACGTCGATGTGGCCTCTCAGGCGGATTTCCTGCACCGGATTGACCGACAGTCCTTTCTCCCCCTCCACGATCTGTAGGACCCGCAGCGAGGAATCTCGGGCACGGTCGTTTACGGCGATCAGCAGGAAGCGGCTGACGATCGCCGGCGGCGCGGTGATGCTACCCAGCTCGTGCCCCAGGTGCACGACCTGCTTGCACTGGCCGTCGGCAAGCGCGAGCACGAACAGGTTGGAATGATCGGCTACCTGGAAGATCAACGAGCGGCGGGGATCGACCAGCGGGGCGACGCGCAGCCCTTGCGGCAATTGAACGTAGCCGGGCGAACTACCCTCGGCCGCGTCGATCCTGACCAGGCGTCCGGACCGCGTAGCCACCAGGACTTGACCGCCGGCGACGACGGGCTGGGCATCGAATGGCTCCCCGATCGCATGGCGCCAGTGCGCCCGGCCGCTGGCCGCCTCCACCCGCAGCAGCTCGTTGCGAACCGAGTCGACCAGGAGTACGTCGCTGGCGGGTTCTGCGGAGATCGGCGTCAGCGGGAGGCCGGGGCTATGCCCGTTGGAATCGAATCCTACGAACCGCCGCCAGACTACCTTTCCGCTGGCCGCTTCCAAGCCGTAGGCCGCACCGCCGGCCAGTGCGAACACCACGTGGCCCGCCACCTCCGGCGCACTGGCGGTGGTAGTGCGCCGGGCCAGGGCCACGGTGGCCAGCAGCGGAGTGGCCAGCTTGCCCGTCTCCGGGGGCTGCTGCTTCTCGACGATCTTCACCGCCTTTTGTTGTGCTTGGGATACCTCCAGCAGCACTTGCCCGAGTCGGTCGTTCTCCGCCAGGAGCGGATAGTCCTTCAGCAACGCCTTGCGGATCTTGTAGGCCCCTCGCGTGTTGCCTTCGCCAACCGCCTGTTTCATCTCGGAAATTGCCCGTGCGAGTCTGTCGCCGCGGGCAATTTCGCGCTCTGTCAGGGCCAGAGAAGCTTCGACCTCGGAGATCTCTCTGCCGCGTGACATGGACGGGGGTACATACTTCCTCATCAGTGCCAGGGTTTCCCTGGCCTTCTCCACCAACTCGGGATCGGGGTCTTGCCGGGCCTGGGCGGCCAACCCCTGGGCGATCGTCAACAAGATGGCGGACAGGTCGCCCTGGGCCTGCTTGAATTCCTTCTCCTCGGCGATCTTGCGCAGGACCTTGTTGGCCACCTCCAAGGCCGCCGACCAGTCCCGGGTGCCTTTGGGGGTCACCTGTCGCAGTTGGGCCAGACCGCACCTGACCCGGGCGAGGCTGACGCCCGGGTGGTTGCTGAACTTCTTCAGATACTGGTTGTACTTGGTGATGGCCTGGTGGTAAGAGCCGTTGCGGTAGTCCTCGTTGGCCAGTCGCAGCGCTTCGTCGCCGGACTGCAAAGGTACCGCAATCACCAACACCACAAACATCAGAATCAGTACCAGCAGGACTCCTCCGCCCACCAGCAACAACGGAGAATCCCAGACGTTGGCCTTCCGGCCGGGCCGCTTCCTTGGGAAGAAGATGCTCCTCCAGCCCGTCCTTCTGGGCACGACCGCCAAGGGTCCCCCTGCGGCGGCGTCAAAGCCGGCCTCCCCCATCAGCCCGTCCAGCGGCCCCGTGTCGGCGGCGCCTGCGGCGCCCGGCTGCGACGGCGTGAGTTCCTCTTCCAACAGCGTGCCGGGGGCAACACCGTCGCGCGGCTGTGCAGGTCCCTCCGGGCTCGTCTGTTTTGTCGGGGTTTTCGCCGGCTCCTGAACTGGAGCTTTGGGGACAGCCGGTCGCACCCTGCTCCGAGGCCCGTCTTCCAGGGGAACAAGCTCCAGCCCTTCCTCTTCGGGGAGAGCCGCCGCCCTCTCAGCCTTCGCCGTTTCTTCGGCCGGGGCCTTTGGCGCGGACGGTCTCAACCTGCCCCGCAGCTCATCGTCCAAGGGAACCAGTTGCAGGTCCTCGTCGGCTTCTGTCGGCGGCGCCGGACCCGGCTCCTCGCCCAGCTTCTTCGGCGGCGGTTCGGTGGGCATGGGGGCCTCTTCTGAACCGGCGGCCAGCAATCGCTTGGCCATCGCGGGCGTCAACTGTCCCGCCTCGATCAGCCGCTTGCCCACCGCCTCGGCGGGGACGGGCTTCTTCGACTGGATAACCTGGCTGCGCAGCCCTTCGATCAGCTCCGCCGGCAGCAGATCCCGCTCTTCAAGCACGGCCAGGAACCGCTCGGTCCGCGCTCGTTCGGCCTCCTCCGACTGCTTCGCGTCCGCCGCTCTAGCCTGTAGGCTCTGTCGCAACCCCTTGTCGTAGGCGGCCTTGCGGGTCGGATTCAACAGGCAGGACTTGGCGTCGGCAACTTCGCTGAGCAGCCGGCGGGCCACCCCGGCGAGACTCCCCGCCTGATAGGCGTGAAGACCGCCTACCCGCCCATCGGCGGCGGTGGCAATCACGTCCGGATCTTCTTCGAAAGGCCGCAGGTCCAGCAGCCGGTAATAGTCCGGCGGCTGCTCCTCCGGCGGAATTCCCAGCCAGGCGTGATAGGGATCGAAGCTCTCAGACATTGCCGTTCCAGTCGAGGGGGTTACCCCCCAAGTCACAAAGCCGCGACCGGTGGTCGCGCCAACTCATAAAGCCGCGACCGCCGGTCGCGCCGACGCGGCCATCAGAAATCCTCCTCCTGCGTGGCCAACCGGATGTGTTCCATGCCCACTGCGTTGCCCGCGTCCAGGGCCATCACTACCTTCTCGTGGCGGCAGTCGCCGTGGGCCAAGACCAGCAGGCTCGAAGGGCCCTTCCAATCGCTGCCCGACTCACCCTGGCGCGCCTCGCGAAGCCTAACGAGCAACTCGTGTTCGCTGGGTGCTGGGCTGTCGTCCACAAAAATCCTATTGTCGCCGTGGATCTCGACGATCACGTAGTCTTGATCTTGTTCGAGTTCCTCGAGAGTTCTGGCTTGGGCGACGTTTTCCTGCTTCTCGGGCGGGGGGATCTCGATCGACCTCTGCAAACTGTACGACGCGGTCACCATGAAGAAGATCAGCAGCAGGAAGGTAATGTCCACCATGGGCGTCATGTCCATCTCGTCGTCCGACGCGCGCTTGCTGGCGAAGCGGACCGGGGGAACTTCCTCGGGCGGTTCTGCCCGGGCCGTCTTGGCGGTCGCTTGCCCTGGGGCAGCTTCCGGTACCAGCGCCACGTGACCGCAGCTCGGACACTTCACCTTGCTGCCCGCGTGGCGCGGGGCGACCGTCAGAACCCGCCTGCAACCGGCACACTGAAATCGAATCTTCACGGCAGAAAATCGACCTCCCCGAATCGTACCACTACTCAACCTCCAACACGGCCAGGTGCAGTTGAATCCCCTCCACCCGCGCCGCGGCCGCCGCCACCCGCGACACCTCCCGATGCTTGACCCCCTTTTCTGCCTTGATCAACACGGTCGATTTGTAACTGTCCCTGACGAACGAGGTGATCAGGGCGTCCTGTTCGGCCGGATCGGGCGGCAGTGGCGTTCCCACCTTACCGTCGCCCAGATAAACCGACGCGTCCCCAGGTCCCCCGCCCTCAGCAACCGTCAGGATCACCGAGGTTCGCGGGTTGACGGCCTTTCCGTGTCGGGCGGGCGGCAGTTGGACCGCCGATGTCGCGTCGGGGATCGAGGCCACCAGGAAGAAAATCAACAACAAAAACGTGATGTCGATCATGGGCGTGATGTCCATGTCGGCCGTGTCACGCACCGGTCGCCGCGGCAGGACGGGGCCCCCTTCTTCTTCATGGGCGGGCTCGTTCCACGCCTGGTCGTCCATAAGCTATGTTCCTTGCGCAGGCAGCCTTCCCAGAGCGGCCCTGAACGTCTCCAGAAATCGGGTCAACCCCGACCCAACCAGGTCCTCCAGTCTGCGGATCCGCACGTTGATACTGGCCGTGCAGAGCACCAACGGAATCGCGATCGCCAGACCGCAGGCGGTGGTGATCAGAGCAAAGCTGATGTTCTCGGCCAGCTTGCCGGCACTGGTTGAGGCGGCATCGCCGACGTCCGCACTGCTCGCGGTGGGGTTGGTCGCTTCCGGCTTGGAGAGGGCCAGCTCGCCGAAGGCCCCCATCATGCCGATCACGGTGCCCAACAGGCCGACCATCGGGGCGGCCTTGATGATCGTGTAGACCCAACTCAGCCGGTATTCCAGGTCGGAGAGCACGTCGCGCTGGAAGCGGTCGGCCACCAAAGTGCGGATCTTCGCGTAGCCCAGCCGGCGGTTGGAGACGGCCAACAGGGCCAGTTGCGACATTGCACGTTCGTCCCCGTCACAGAGCCCGGCGGCCGATTCGAAATCTCCCCGCTCCAGGCTCTCGTCGAGCTGGTCGAGAAAGGCGTCCTGGTCGTCTTCGGTGCGAAACCGGACGCTTGCCACTCGACGCCAGACGATGATCACGCAAAACGCCCCCCACAACGCAATCACGGCCAGGGCCACGTAAATCACGATGGTTACGTACCTGAATAGCTCTTCCATCAGCCGGTTACCGGGGGTTAGAGTCTTCCATTGAGGGATAAGCGCGTGGTGCGCGCATGTGAGACGTAACCAGTTGTGATAGAAACGTTTAGCGGGCGGGCTTGCCCGCCGTTTGGTTGCGGCCGGAGGCCGCGCTAGCAGTGAGGGATTCCAATTCGATTGCTGGGCCACCGCCACGGCCACGCACCGTCACTCTCCGCCATCTAGTACTTCAACGATTGGTCCACGATACTAAACAAGTAACGACCCGCCCCGTCGGGGCGGACTTCGAAGCGGGTCTTGCGAACGTTCTCGGCATGGCGCCCGGCATGGGCCTTCTCCATGCCGGCCAGGTAGATCTCCAGCTTACGCGGGAGAAACTTCAGGATGATCCGGCCGGTGCTGCGGATTCCCGCCCGGGCGAGCAGCTCGCGGTCGGCCTCCTGCAACCCCCCGCTCCGCCAGGTCAGGTAGTAGCGTTTCTCTTGGTCGGCGGCGGCGGTTCGGGTGTCGGGCTTCCGTTTTGACAGGTTGAAGGCGTAGACCACCTTATTGCCCGGCATCAGCACTCCCAGCTCGATTCCGAAGAAGTCGAGTTGCCGGGCGTAGCTTTCCAGGGTGTTCCCCTTGATGAATCGTACTTCCCAGTGCCGCGTCGCGCCGGATCCGGAGCCCGTGCCGCCGCCGCGGCCCCCGGGTCCGCCGCCGGTACCGGGCCCTGCTCGGCCGCCCAAGGCCGGATCGTCCAGTTGGACTGACTTCAGGGCCACCGCGTCAGCGATCGCGGCCAGCGTCTGCTGCACCGCCGGTTCCTCCGCCTCGATCTCCTCGTCGATCGGTTCGGCCAATTCCCTGCCCCCGCCCAGCGGGCCCTCGCCGCTACCCAGCTCCAACAACTCCACCGCAACCGCGGCCTGCCGGAGGAAGATCCGGTTGGTCAGCCAGATCACCAGCAACACGAAAACCACCACGCCCAGCAACACCACCAGGGCCAGCAGCATGCTGGACACCCGATCGTAGTGCGAGACCTTCAGCCGGTACCGCTGAGAGTGAGCTTGGGACGCTGCGACGTTCACGATGTCTCTCGCCACCAAGAAAAGTCAATTATCGAACTCGGCGTCCGGCCGGACCGCCAGGTACCAGGCCTTCCATTTCTGGATTGCCGCCCCGCGGTCCGCCTTAGTAGGCCGGTCGGGCAGGGCAAACCCGCTCGGCTTCCGGCTGATCCGTCGCAGGGCGTCGCGGGCCTCAAGGGCGACTCCCGCGTCGGCGTCCCCCAGCGCGTAGATCAGCATGGGAACGTTGTCCAGGTTACGGGTCCGGGCCAGGGCACGCACGGCAACCCGGCGGGCCGCCGCCGACTCGTTACCCGCCAACCGGCGGAGCCTTCCCGCGTGCTCGCCCAGCAACGCCTCCAACTCCTGCGACGGCAACTCGCCCAGCAGTTCGATCGCCTGCTGATAGTTCGGGTCTTTCTTGTTCTCCAGCACGGCCAGCAACTGCTCGGCCCGGTCCGTCAGCGGCTTGGCCACCACCTTGCCCATCCGCACCGCCGCACGGCTGGTCTCCTTGGGCAGTCCCCGGCCCCCGATCAGCGTGCCGTCGCCGAAGCTGCGGGCCTTCTCGATGGCCTTCTTGGTGGAACGCAACAGGAAGAGCACCGAGAAGGCCGTATCGATCGGCGGCCTGGCATCACCCGTCCAACTCCCGTCTTCCGCCTGGCTCTCGATCAGGAAACGGACCCCGTCGTTGTACCACTTGGGGCTGGCCTCGGGCTTTCTCCCTCCGGAGCGTACCTCGGCCGACTCGCGAAAGCTCATGTATCGCTCCAAGGCAAACAGGTAGTAGTGGGCCCAGTTTGGAGGATTGATCACGTAATTGGCCGCCATCCAGCGGTCGCCGCGGGCCTGGACGGCTCGGAACAGGCGGGGGTCGAGCCGGGTCTTGGCCCTCAGGCCATCCCGCTGCCGGTCCCGACCCGCCTCGACTTCCTTCAGGGCGGGCGGAAGGCCGTCGTCGCGCTCTTCGGCTTCCGCGACCACCCCCAGCAACTCGGCGCAGATGTACACGCTTCCCAGCCCGGCGGCCGATAGGCTGGGCCTGATTTGGCTCTGCTGGATCGGCGTGAAGCTCTCGGAGACGTTTCCCTGGTATCCGAACCCCCCGCCCGGATCCTGGGTCTTCAGCAGCCACGTCGCCACCTTCTCGATCGACTGGATCGGCACGCGGAATCCCGCATGCATCGCTTCCCATGAACAGAGTACCGCGTACTGGGTCATCGACGTGTCACCGGTCTCCCGCGGCGGATATCCCCAGCCGCCGTGCGGCTTCTGCTGCAACTGGAGATAATCCAGCAGGCATTGGATTTCGGTCGCATATTGGCTCGGGTCCAGCGTGATCAGGAAGATGGCCGTCAGTCCCGGGCTATACATCTCGTCGAAGACCACTTTTTTCGGATCGCAATCTCCCAGCCTCACCCGGATGGCGTTGACGGCCTCGACCACCTTGGGATGTTCCGCACCGGCGCCGTTCTTCAGCAGAGCCAGGCCGATCAAGGCCTTCCCTCCCGTGCGATGATCGGTGACCCCGTCGGATTCCAGGAAGCTGACAGCCCGGGCAACGGCCCGTTTCACCTCGGGGCTTTTCGGGGTAAACGCGGTGGCGGAACGCGGCGAGTCGGTTACGGCCCACAAAGCCAGTGCAGCCGCCCAGACCGCCGCCCGGCCGCTTGGTGAAAATCGCCTCTGCATGGGAGAATCCTTGCCACTCGAGGTCGGTCGGTAGAGGGTACCTTTTCCCCCAGGTCGTCGTAGGTTGCGCGCGAGTATCACGGCACCGAAGAAAAGGTGCCTCCTCACCAGAATTCGTGGGTGAATTCGGGCTCGGGGAGGTCTCCGAGTTGG
>CAZUAM010000081.1:0-16053 GCA_964618095.1 uncultured Planctomycetaceae bacterium
CCATCCGCCCGTCGTGCTGGTGCATGCCGCCCATCAGGCACGTGCCCATGAAGTCTAGGCCCGCGCGGACCACGTTATCGCCGGGTGGCCGGGAGTTCATCAGCAGGTTGTATCCCAGGCCGTCCTCGCCCATCAGCCCTTGCTGCTTGTCGCCCGCCGGACTTCCCCAGTGGACGATGCGGTAGCTGGTCTTGCGCAAGTGGCTGTAGACTTCGATTTCGGTCTTCGCGGCCGTACCGTGGGCCGCAACCTCAATCGTGTACTTGCCGGGCCGCAGCAGTCGGCCGTTGAGGCTCAGATGGTCCGTCACTCGCGCGAGATCTCCCTTGACCGCCACTGCCGCCAGCGGAAAAGCGAACGCCAGCCGGCTGCCGTCCTCGCTCGAGACCGTCATGGTCAGGTCCGTCGCCGGCAACGGCTCAGCGTTGTTGCGCACCACCGAAACGGCGATCCGCTCATTCGTCTGGTACGCGGCGCGTCCCTGCGGCAGGAGCACCTTCAGTTCAGCCGCCGGTGATTGCGCCGGCAGTATGGCCATGATCAGCCAAGCGATTCCCCAAAGATTTCGCATGTCTTGACCCTTTCATTGATGTGTTTTCATAGCCCGGCTCGTGTCATCAGGTGGTGGAAACGATAGCGCTATTGTCATATACGTTGTTGTCCTAGCGCGCTTCGCTGCCGGGCTGAAGCCAGATGTAGACGCCCACGGCCCCGGTGGGCGACATGCCGAAGCCGGCCAAAACTAGGCGGCCGTCGGCGTTGAAGTCCGCCACACCGATGCGGGTGTCGAAGTGCGGCTCATAGTCCAGCTTGATGGAGACAGAGCGCTTCGGGCTTAGGCCGTCGGACGGTGAGCCGGTGAGAATGCGCGCGCCCTGCTGCTTGTCTCGTGTGCAGAGAATCAGGTCGGCCGTGCCGTCGCCGTTGAAATCGGCCACGGTGGGGCCGTCACGGTTGACGGTCGCGTCGGAGATGACGAACTTCGTGTTGGGCTCCTCGGGAAACGGTTCTTGTGCGTTGCGCGTGTTCCGGTAAAGCCACACGATGGTCCCCTCTTGGCCGTTGGCCAATAGGGCCGCGTCGGTCCAGGCGTCCTTGTCGAAGTCGGCTGCCGCCATCAGCGCCCAGCCCGGCGGTTCGCCTGAGGGCGGGGTCAGGTGGAAGGACGGTGTTTCGGCCAGCGAGCCGTCCGGCCGTCGCAAGAAGACGTCGCCACAGGAGGTCAGCAGGTCTTCGCGCCGGTCTCCATTGACGTCGGCCAGTGCGATGTCCAGGTACGTCTTCGAGGGAACTCTTGTCTGGCGGACCTGGAACGTGCCCTCTTCCCGTTGGCAGGCCACGTAGTAACCTGAAACGAAGCGCGCACCGATCATAAGATCCTTCCTCCCGTCGTTGTTGAGATCCCCGGTGGCCACTTGCGATCCTCGGGTTACCTGAAGCGGCACGGTTTTGAACTTGAGCCGTCCCTGTCGGGAATACAGGAGCATGGCTCGGTCCTGGCTGGACACGAAGAAGTCGGTCACGTTGCCGCCTCCCACTCGCAGCATGCGGAGTTTCCAGCCGCGGCTCAGCTCGGGCAACTCGACCACGGTGCTGGGGGAGCCTCCGAACTTGCCGCCGGTGTTGAGGTAGATCTTCACCGCCGACCCTCTGCCCTTGGGGACGAGCACGGCGACGTCCGCCCGCCCGTCGCCGTCGACGTCGCCGTAGGCTGCCGAGAGGATCGGTTCCAGCCAGGCTGCCACGAGGTAGTTCTTCTGAGTAAAGCGATAGAGCGGGTCAGGCTTCGGTGGAGTCATTTTGGACCAGCCGGTGGCTTCGCCGGCCTCGATGCCCGCGGCGATGAAGTCGTCGGGGTCGCCGCTGCCGTGACCGCCGAGCACCACGTCGGGCTTCAGCGCCGCAAGCTTCTTCAGGCTGTCGAGCACGTCCGCGGCGCGGAAGTCCAGGCTGCCGGAGTAGCCCAGCGCGCCGCCGGGCATGATCAGGTCTCCGGTGGCTACGTAGGTTCGGCCTTCCTTTTCGAATGCATAGCCCATCGAACCGAAGGTGTGTCCTGAGAGACGCATGGCCTTGACCTTCAGCCCGGCCAGATCCAGCTCTTTGTCCTCGGTCAGAACGACGTCCACCGGCACGGGCGGATGAAAGCCGTAGCCGGTCGCGGCGGGGATGTGATGCCGGAGCATATAGGCCGTCTCGGCGCTGGCCACGACTTGCGCACCAGTAACGACGCGCCAAAGATAGGCGCCCGGCGCGTGGTCGCCGTGCTCGTGGGTAAGCAGCACGTATTTCACTTCCGTGGGGTCGAGGCCGGCCCCTTGGATCTCGGCCCAGTTCTGCTCGAACGAGGCCCCGGCGTTCGGATCGATCAGGATCAGTCCCTGCGGCGCTTCGACAAGGTATTGGCTGCCCATGTCGCTGTGGGCCAGCCCGCCGCCCGTGCGCCAGATGCCTGGGGCCACCTGGCCGGGCTTCTGGTTCTTTGTCCAGGGCTTCTGACCGGGCTCGGCGGTCTTGTTCAGGTCGGTCAGCCAGAGTCCCGTGCCGTTCGCGTCGAGCATCCGGACGGTGCCGTCAGCCGTGGCCACCGCGATCCGCTTGCCGTCCTTCGAAACGCGAACCAGGCTGGCGGCGCCGACGTCCCGCCCGCGGAGCAGACTCTGGATCGGCCGATAGCCTTCGTCGAGAAGATACACCTTGTGATCCCAGCAGCCCACGGCGGTCCGGCCTGCTCCGCCCGTGTCGACCGAAGAGATGGCGTCAGGAAATCGCACGGCGTGGAGGCTGCCGCCGGCGACGTCGAGGATGTAGAGGGTGCGGGCATTCTCGTCGGCGGGCAGCAGCGGTTGCCCGGCCAGGCCGCGGCTGGTCCAGTTGTGCGGCGAGATGAGCAGTTCCCGTCGGTCAGCGGAGAAGGCCAGGTCGCACCAGAATGGTTCGGAGAATGCCTCCGGCCCTACGCGGCGGATCGTGTTGCCCTGCGCGTCGTAGACGTGAATCGTTGGTCGCGACGGCATCAGTCGCGTGCCATAAGGCTTCTCCGCGCTGCCGTCGCGCGGGCGGAACACCCGCTGCCAGCCCTCGTAGTCAGCCACGGCGATCTGCGCGGCCGCGGCGTCAATCGCCACGGCCAGCGAGGCCTGCAACTTCACGTCCCGATAAGGCGGGACGGGCGGGCCGTACACGCCCTTTTCGGGTTTCGGCGAGGGAGCAACATCGGTGCTCACCGGCCGCGACCAGACGACCGGCTGCAACTTGTCAGGCTTCAGCACGAGGAGATTGTGGAATCTGCCGGACGGCCGATCGATGCTGCTGAGCCGGCCGACCACGGCGAGCCCGCCGGCGCCGACCGCAAATACCGTGGTCACACCCTGGCCCAGGTGTGCCTGCCGGACCACGGCAGAATCGCTCGGTGACAGCCAGCAGACGAGGTGATCTCCGGCAACCACCCATCGCTCGGCTGCCCACCGGGAGACGCGTGGCAAATGGTTTGAGTGGTCGCCGTAATGGAACAGGCACTTCCCCGGACGGAAGTCGCGGAACCTGAACTTGTCGGAGACCTGCGTCAGTTCTTTGCCTCGGCTGAAGCCATAGAGTCGCGGCGTGTCCCCCGACGTACCTTCCGGGGTGGTCGACAGCCCGGCGACGAAGCGGCCGTCGTTGGAAACGGTCACCTCGTTGACCCACCGGAGGCCGGCGCGATGCTGCTGGGTGATTCTGCCGTTGTCGTCCAGGAGAAACAGGTTCGGGTCCCCCGGCGGGGCGTTGGTACCGACGGCAAGGAGGCGCCCGTCTTCGCTCACGTCGAGGCAGGCGACGCCTTGCCAGGCCAGTTGGCTCGGCCCCCGTGCGTCCCAGCGAGGCACGCGGCTGTGGACGGCGTCGGGCCCAATCTCGACGACCGACTCCGCGGCACACAGCAGCGGACTCGCCGCCAATAGCAGGCAACTTGCCATAGCGAGAAGCGGCAGTCGGTGCAGGGTATTCTTGCGAACACAAGACGCGCTCGTTTGCCGGTTCATGCCTGGGACTCCCTAAAACTTGGCATCGGGCTGCCGCATTATCCGACTACCACTCACAAAGTGTTGCCCTATTGCATTTCAGGTTGAACCGGCGCCGGTTTTGCGTTTTGTGTGGCCACGCGGGCCAGCTTGTCGCGCAAGAAGGCCACGCACCCGGGGACCTGCGCCTCCGTTAGTCCGTGCAGCAAGAGCGGCCCCCGGAACCCGTAGGCGTGCAGCAAGGAGAGATAGCGATCGTAGTCCAGCTTGCCGTGCCCTGCCGCTTCGTGGCCGGCGTCGCCGTCGCGGCTGAGGTCTTTGGCGTGGGCCAAGACGATGTCTTTCCCGATCAACGCAAATGCCTGGTCCAACACCTCGCTCATCCGCGCCAAGTCGCCGGCGTGGAAGATGTTCGCTGCGTCCATCGTGACCTTCAGGTGCGGCGAGCCGACTTCGTCCATCAGCCGGCGGGCCTTCTTCGCCGAATCGACCACGTTGTTGACCTCCGGCTCGAAGGCCAAGGTCACGCCCATTTGCCTGGCCATGTTGGCCGCTTCGCGGACGCAAGAGACCATGTCGCGCCACGCTTCCGGCGAATCGTTGTCCGGGTGTCGCCGCCACATGTTGCCGGGATCGCGTGTGCCGGTACACAGATGGATCTTCGATCTGCCCAGCGGTCGGCATACCGCGGCCAACACCCGTAGCCGCCGCAGCCCGGCCCGGCGATGCTCCGCGTTGGGGTGGCTCATGTTGAACGTCCCTTCGAGCGAAGCGATTGTAATCCCGCGGGCGTCCGTCTCGCGGCGAATCCGGGTGACAAGCTCCGGCGGGATCTCATCGGGCAGCATCGGCAGGCCCACGCAGCCCATGTTCAGTTGCACGCAATCCAGCCCGCAGGTTTTCACGGCATCCAATCTGGCCTCCAACGTCGGGCGCGCGAACGTCCCCATCAGGACGCCGATTTGCATCAGCGGGGCGGGCGGATTGCCGGGCTCCGCTGCCGCCCGCAAGGGCCGCACACACGCCGCGCCAACCGTCAGGGCGCCGGCCGCCTTGAGCCAGTGCCGGCGAGTCCAGAGGTTACTGCTCTCGGTCGCTGCACGGAACATAAGACACCTTTGGGGTACAGGTTGGAAATACGTCGTCTCCATGCGACGTGGGCCTCTTTGACGCCTTACCGAGATGCTCAAAGGTTAACGCCGCGGGTCGCCCGGCACAAGTGGGTCCGCGACAAGAGCCATACAAAGAAGTCGGTGAGGATGCGAGCCACAACTTTCGCGTTGACTGGACACAGGGGGCTCCATACGCGACAATTGCAGGGTGAGACCACCGGCCAGGAAGCGAGAATGTGGCCTTTGTGAGCGGCGTGGGCATGTCGATGGCTCAAGCGAGATAACGTCGCCCTTCCGTAACCATTTACACATGTAGATGCGAGAAGTATTCTTGCTCGGTGCCTCGTGACGGGCACGAATACACCTCGAGAAAGGAGTGGCAAGAATGAGTTTCGGCAGTTTCGATTTGCAGCCACCGATCCGGACGAACTGCTGTCCCTGCGGTCACCCGGCGGGAGCGACGCATTCGGGCACTACCCGCCGTGAGTTCCTGGCAACGGCCGGTGGACTCGGGCTGCTCGGCACCGCACTGACGGGGATTTCCTGGTCGGCCGTTGCGGCGGCCGAGCTCGAATCGCCCCCGAAACGACGGGCCCTGGTCGTCAAGCCGATCTTCACGTATCCCAAACCCCAACGCCGCCCCCAGACAAGCTGGCGTAGCTGGGGCGGCATGCAGACCGAAGAAGACGTCCGCGCGGAAGTCGCTCGCATTCGCGGCGAATTGGACCAACTGAAGGCCAAGGCCGACTTTCCTCTCGACTTCCTCTCGCTGGCCACCGTTCGCCGACCGGAGGAGTTGGCCACGCACAACGAGGATATCGACGCGGCCGACGTGTTGCTGTTTTACGCTGGCGGCGACGGCGGGGGCAACCTGATGACCAACGTGAATCACATCGACCGCCTGGGCAAGGACGTGGTCTTCTTTGTGCGGCACAAGTCCGGACCGCTTTACTACTGGTACGAAGGTGCCATGGCGCGGTTCCTGCACCAACACACCGACGAGCTGGCTACCAAGGCGGTCGACTACGACGACGTGGTGGTCGACAACCTGGACGAAGTCCGTTGGCGGTTGCGGTCGTTGTGCGGCCTGCGAAATACGGTGGGAAGCCGGATTCTGGCCGTCGGTGGCCCGGGCGGCTGGGCTCAGCCGGCCGGGGTCATCCCCGAGTTGGCCCGCCGACGATGGAAGCTGGACATTCAGACGCTGGCCTACGAGGAGCTGAGCAAGCTGATCCGGGCCGCCAAGGCCGACCCGGCGTCCGTCGACCAGGCACGCCGGCGGGCCGATGCGTATCTGGGCCTGCCCGGCACCAGGCTGGAGACGCAGCGGCAGTACGTCGACAACGCCTTCCTGCTGGAGCGGGTCTTCCGCAGACTGATGGCCCAGGCCGATTGCCGCGCCATGACCATCAACGGTTGCATGGGCACGATCATGCCCATGGCCGAGACGACGGCGTGTCTGACGTTGAGCCTGTTGAACGACGCCGGCTACCTGGCGTTTTGCGAATCGGACTTCGTGGTGATTCCCGCGGGAATCCTGCTGGGGTGCATCTCCGACCGGCCCGTGTTTCTGAACGACCCGACCTATCCGCACGAGGGGATCATCACCTTGGCCCACTGCACGGCACCGCGGCGGATGGGCGGCGAGAAGCTGGACCCGGCGCGGATCATGACCCACTTCGAGTCGGACTACGGCGCCGCGCCGAAGGTCGAAATGCCGGTGGGGCAGACGCTCACCAATCTCGCGCCCGATTTCAAGGCCGAGCGTTGGACGGGCCTGTTGGCCAAGATCGAGGCGGCCCCCTTGCTGCCCATTTGCCGATCGCAAATCGACGTCCGTTTCAACTGTTCCGACAAGGTGCTTGCCCGGCACATGCCCGGCTTCCACTGGATTACCGGTTACGGCGACTACCTCCGCGAGGTCGGCTATGCGCTCAAGCG
The DNA here is from genome assembly GCA_964618095.1 of uncultured Planctomycetaceae bacterium. GTDB lineage: Bacteria > Planctomycetota > Planctomycetia > Pirellulales > Thermoguttaceae > CAZUAM01. The sequence goes on from CAZUAM010000081.1 coordinate 7,055, forward strand.
GGTCTCGATACAATGGGATTGCCTGGGATAGGTATATGGACGGCCACGTTCCCAAGAGGCCTCCTGGTCCGAGTCGTTGAAGCCACCTTTCAAAGGAGAGTTTGGCTATGTGCGAGCATTGCATGAATCGTCGCCAGTTCGGCGTCCTCACCACGGCGGGGTTGACGGGCGGTATGTTGGCAGCGTCGGCGGCGCTGGCTGCAAACGGTACCGACATTGAGCCGTGGGATCCGGACAAGCCGCTCCGGAACACTGGACGACCGTTGCGTGTTCAGCCGGTGCTGGCGCACGCGATCATGTCGCGGCGCGAGAAGACCTCCTGGCGATCGTGGAGTGAGATCGTTAACGAAGAGGCTGCTGCCGGGGAAATGCGGCGGATTACGGGCGAGCTGAAGGCCCTGTCGGCCAAGGCGGATTTTCCGCTGGAGATTCTCTCCCCGGCCAAAGTCACGACGCGCCAGCAGGCAGTGAACGTCCAGAAAGGCGACTTCGACGCCGTCTTGCTCTACGCGGCGTCCAACGCATCCCTGTTCCAACCGTGTTGCGCTGCGGATCCGCAACGTGACACGGTGGTCTTCGTCCGTCACAAGTTCGGCCCGACGTATTACGGCTATGAATGTCTGGGCGTGCGGCACTTTCAAGTTCCTTCCCTCGAGCTGTGGCGCCGAAACAGTGCGGACAATCACGGGGAGGTTACGCTGGATGACGTGGTCGTGGACGACTACGATGAGGTTCTTTGGCGATTGCGGTCGCTCTGCGGGTTGCAGAACTTCGTCGGCCAGCGTGTGGTGGCGTTGGGCGGTCCCATGGGAAAATGGGATCCGAAGGCGCCGGACGTGGCTCGCCAGCGTTACAAGCTCGACATCGTGAACGTCGGCTACGACGAGTTGGCGGCCCGCCTCACGGCGTTGGCGGCCGATAGGAAGTTCCAGCAGCAATGCGATGCCTGGACCGACCGCTACCTGGCCATGCCCGGCACGCGTCTGGAGACCAAGAAGGAGTTTGTTCAGCGGGCGTTCGCCCTGTACGCGGTGTTTCGCCAGTGGTTGCGGGAGCACGAGGCCCCGGCCATCACGCTAAATCAATGTATGGGCACGATCCTTTCGGTTTCGAACACGACCGCCTGCATGCCGCTGAGTTGGCTCAACGACGAAGGGTTCATCGCTTTGTGCGAGTCGGATTTTGTGGTGGTGCCGGCGGGGATCCTGTTGCACTACATCTCCGGGAAGCCCGTGTTCATGCACAATTCGACCTTTCCGCATAAGGCCGTCGTGACCTGCGCCCACTGCACGGCGCCGCGGCGGATGGACGGCAAACGCTATGAGCCGGTACGGATCATGACCCACTACGAATCCGACTTCGGCGCCGCGCCGAAGGTCGAAATGCCGATCGGCCAGCAGGTATGCGCGATCAGTCCCGAATACAGCACCGGCCGCTGGGTCGGTATCAAGGCAGTGGTCCGCGACAACCCCTGCTTCGCGATCTGCCGCAGCCAGCAGGACGTGGAAATCCAAGGCGACTGGCGAAGGCTGATCTCCGAAGCGCGCGATTCGCACTGGATGATGGTGTACGGTGACTACCTTCGCGAGATCGGGTACGCGGCGCATAAGATCGGCCTGACGTGGGACAATACCTCGGATATCGAGGTCTGACCGTTGAGCTTGGCACAGGACACAACCAGCCGAAGGACGCCTGGATCGGCAACGCCATTGAAGCCCTGGAGAGGTAGAACGCGCCGATGGCGGTCAAGAGCTGTGTGCTAGCCAAGGCCCCAAGAATCGCGCGTTTGATGATTGTCCTCGTGCCTTGCACTGTTCAGTTCACTGCAACACCAAGTAGATGGTGTTCGCGGGTAGACGAACGGTGACTTTGGCATTTGACTGCTTGATGTCTACCGGTGCGGCGGTCGCCATGCCGTTGATGTCCAACAGGGTCGCCCTGCGTAGGCGCGGGTTGGCAATGGTGAGCACGGCTTCGATGTTTTCCACCTGCAAGGGCGCTTTGCCGACGGAGAGGATGCGGAAACAGTCGCTCTGCTTGCCGTCGATCCGCGCCCGCGTGGGCACAACCGTCCAACCGGTCGGGCGGCAGAGGGAACCCGCTTGCACCAACACTCGTTCTGACTCCCGGATCGGCCTATCGTCCAGCGCTACCACGGCGATGCCGGCGTAGGCGTTGCTGCAAGTGATCTCCACGTCGGCCAGGCGCTGCGTGCCGGCGTCTTTGAGAAAACCTGCGACCACCTGGGCCTTGGGGGCGTTGATGCGAAACAGTCCGCGGCCGTAGTCGGTTTCGATCTCGCCGGTGATGCTTCGGACAATCTTCGCATCGCGATCGATGTACTTGGCAAGATCGACGGCCGTGCTCTTGGCAGGATCGCCGCCGTAGACGACCCGCACCGGGCCCACGAGATAGGCCAGGGGATCGAGGACCGTTTGGATGCTGGAACTGACGGGGATGTGGTCCTTGTCGCGGTTGGGGTCCCAGCCGGGTTCTTCGGAGATCAGCGGCGTCTTGCGATCCCAGAGGTTTTGCAGGCTGCGCTGCTCGACGACCGCCGGCTCCCCCGCCTTCAGCAGCCCTCCGCGATAGATCAGCGCAGCGGCGGGAAACTGCCCGATCTGCACGGGTGTGGAGTAGGTCCACTTGGTGTGTGGACTTTGTTCCCACTCGGCGACCCAATTCGAGAACCAGCAGGCCGCGCCGAGTCCGGTCAGGGACTGCCCCGCCGCGATCATCAGCGGCGACTCCGACTGGTACAGGTTGGGAGGACACCACAGGACCTCAGTCAGTATGAACGGGTGGCCTTCCGGTTGCTTGACGTTGGTCGGCAAGCGGAACGGCTCCTTGATCAGCGACACGTCCGAGTAGTAGTGCCCGGGCAGGATCTGCCATCCGTTGTTCACGCCCTGGTGCATCCCGCCGGTGTAAATGTTTCGGGCGATGACCTCGTTGGCCGTGCAAACCCAGTACTCCGCGTCCTGCGTGGTCACCAGATCGACGGTCCGCCAGTTGTTGGCGTTGATCAATTGCTTGCAGCCCAGCTCGTTGCGAAGGTACTCGGCCATGTCGGCATTGAACCGGTGCATGGTCCGGGCGAGGAACTCCAACTGATCTGCGGCCCGCTCCTCGAAGCCGAGATCTGCCCCCTTTTTGGCCCGGCCGTCGCGGGTAAAGTCCCAGACGTGCAGCAGACCGGGCAAGCCGGCATCCCAATCGTCGGCCATGAACACCGACGTGTAGCCCTGCCAGGCTGCCCGGGCCTTCTCCAGCGAGCCGTATTTCCGTTTGAGAAAACCGGCAAACCGGCGGCGCAAGAGCACCAGCGCGTCTTCCTTGAGATTGGCAATACCCCACCACAGCAGACTATCTTCGTTCTGGAGCTGGATAATGGCCACGGCGGGTTCGTCGGCCAGCCTGACGCCCGTGTAGGGGTTGGGCCGAGTGTAGATGGCCTTCATCCAGGCCTTGTATCCGGCCTGGAGCTTCGGATCGAAGTAGACGAGGCCCTCGGGATTGTCGCGCCCCGGGTTGGTCACGTCCCAGTTCTTTCCCATCTTTGTGGAAACGGCCCAGTAGGCGTCAATAATGGTATAGATCCCGGCACTCTTCATGGCCGCCACGACTTTGAAGATCGCGTCCAGCTCTCTCTCGTCGACCTCCGTCAGCCGTGCGTCCCCTGCCTTGGGCGGGATCATGGCAAAGATGCGCAGGGCGTTCACGCCGCGCTTGGCGACGAACTGTGCTTGGCGGTTCAGAACCTCCAGGCTTTGATCCGGCGCGGCGCGCTCGCCGGCAGCCCAGAACCGGATCGGGCGGCCGTCACCGCGGACAAACGAATTGCCGTCTTCGCTGAGCCTGATGAAACCGTGCTCGCCCGCGACCTTCTCATTCAGCCGGCGGAGATCGAGCAGGGCGGCCGCGTCGAATCCGTCGGGATCGGGCAGGAAGTCCCAGGCCTGTCCGGGCTGGAAGGCGACGATTGGCTCCGGCGCCTGCTCACCGGGCCGGTACCTGCCACGTGGCACAAACTCGCCGGTGGTCAACACGAAGCAGTCCATCCCGCCCCACCGGACCTTCTCCTTCAACCCGCCCAAGTGCCACGTGAACCTGTGCTTGCCTTTCGTGAGTTGGAGCGTGCCCAGATCGAACCATGCGGCCTGCGGGGGATAGAACGGGTTGCCGTCGGCGGCGATGGGAATCGCATCTTGGCCCTTGCGGATATTTACGTCGACGGCCTCCTTCGCATCGTCCAGCCCGTAGCTCAAGCCCGTGCCGGCTGCGGCACGGACCCAAAGGTGATAGTCGCCGGCTGCGGGGATCTCGACCATGTACTCCGCGGTGCCGGTCGGTTCGTTCTCGTGAGAGAAACTGCAAATCCACCTGCCGCCGGAAAGCTCATCGGGATTCACGTCGTTCAGGCCCGGATTGTCGACCAGCTCTCTCTTGACGGCTTCCTCGCCCTCCACCCAATGGATCTTCTCGGCAGCCATCGCCAATGAAGGGAAGCAAGCCACCGTCAACACGAGGGCCGTTGTCCAAGAAATCGTGCGGGGTCCGCCTCTCCTATTCATCGCATATCCCTTTCTGCAAGCGTCAAGGTTTGCTGGGCCTTACTCGTCTAACCATGACTTCCTTCACCCAGACGTCGTCCGGGGAGGATACGGTGTCGATGCGGAAGTTCCAGCCCCAGTTGTTGGCGAAGTTCGCGTCGTTGACGCGAAACGTGTGCCGATGCCAGCCCGGCTCGGCGGGAACGGTCCACCATTGGTCGGTCAGGCGGTAGCCTTTGGCGGACTCGTAACAGAGGTTACAGCCGCCCGCTTTAGACGGATCCACCCGCTTGGCGACGACGGTAATCTCGATCTCGCCGTCGCCAACCGAGACGTAGCTGTCGTCCACGTCGAAGTACATGTAGTACATCTTGTTCGCCTTGTCCGTTCGGCGTACATGAATGCCGTCGACCAGTCCGAGCACCGTCTTGCCGTCGCCGCCTTCGCCAAGACGGGTCAAGCCGCTGTCTACGTCGGCAGCGCCAATCTGGCAGGATACGGACTCGGCAGTGCTGAAGTCCTTCAACCACGGCAGCGGCTTGTCGTGGTTACCCCGGGCCTCGGTTACCGACTTCTGAGGCAGATTGGTCACCAGTAGAGGCGATCTTGTCAGAGCGATATCTTGCTCCGCCTTGACTTCGGTGGCGTGCCCCGTCAGGTCGAGTGCCGTGACTGCCGCCGGAAGCCGTAGCCTGTCACCCTTGTCAGCGGCCGCCCAGGTCACCAGCACCGGCCCGGCGCTGCCCTGAAAGACAAAACCGTAGCTCTGCCCCGTGGGGCTCAGCCAACCGAGCCGCTTGGGCCGTGGGCCCAACAGTGAAGACAGTGTGCGCAACGCCACGAACGAGGGCCGCTTTGTCCAGTCCTGCCGAATGATCCCGAAATCCCCGCTCGGCCCGTAGGCCGGCCCGCGTCCCTCGAACCAGAATACCCGGTCTATGCCTTGGGCGAGGCACAGCACATAAGCCTTGACGATGGCCTCTGCCTGTTTCTGCTCGGCCATGGACTCATCGGTCGAGGCGACGCCGATCTCGCTGACCCACAGGGCGATCTCAGATCGCTGCTTCGTTTTGGCGAGCATCTTTCGCAGGTTTGCGGCCATTCGCAGAAACACGGGCTCCCGTCCGTTCATCACCGCCCCCATCAGCGAGTACGGATGCACGTTGACGAAATCGAAATGGCCGTCGGCCCCCTCGACGATCACCTGCTCCAGGAAACTGACGTCCACGTCAGCACAGCCAATGCCGATCTTGCACTGCGGGTCCACCTTCTTCGCGACCTCGTAAGCATCGCGAAGCATGGCGACGTAATCCTTCAGCGTGGCCTGGCGGGCGAACGCCGGAGAGTTGAACTCGTTATACACTTCCCAGTAGGTGATGTCGTTTCGGTATCGGCGGACCACCCCTTCGACGTAATCGCGCCACGACTGCATGTCCTTGATCGGAAACGTCCGGGTGCGGCTGCCATGGTCGGCGCCCGGCGCCGCGGAAGACGCCCACGGCGCTAAGTACATGAACACGCCGGCGATCTGGAGTCGGTTCTTGCGGGCGTCTTCAACCAGCGCATCCGCCGCTGCCCAATCCCATTTGCCCTTTTCCGGCTGCAGATTCGCCCACTCGGGGAACGAACGCACCATGCCGACTCCTGCTTCGTGAAGCAGAGGGAAGAGCCGCGGGTGATCGCCGAACGACTCGCCTGACGAGGCGATGCCGAAGAATCCGGCATCGGTCTCGGCGGCGCACAGCGGAGAGCCGCTGAAGGACGCCACAACGAGCGGCGTCACGGCCAGCGCGGCAAGGCGACACATGGTTTGGTTCCTTTCGATATCGGTTTTTTCGGTGTTCGCTGATTCTCCATTGTATGCCGTGCGCTGAGCATCGGCCTTGAGAGCATTGCCCGCTAGCGTACACACATTGGCGGCAACTGTCAAACTCACGCCTGGCGCGGTGCAGCCACGAAAACGGGTGTCGCTGCGAGCCAGAGTCCCTTGCGAATCGGCGCAGGCCACGGCAGAATGGGGAGCGTGGAGTGGCTGGTCTATGCGCATGCCCCGCTGGGCATGAGGCGGAGCCTGCAAGTCGTGGTTTCGGAGCGCGGCCCCGTTGAATAGGTCTACATAATAGCGAAAGTGCGGCAACGTGACTCCGGTTAGCCGTGGTTAGGTTCCCGTCACGAACAGATCGAATATCGGGTAATTCGAGCGAGGTAGTCTTATGCGACGATTGAAGCTCTCGCTATTGACGGTCTTGACGCCGATGACTGCTGGACCATTTGCGGCGGAGCGGCCGCGACCGTCACTTCTGATCATCGGGAAGGACGTGACCAGGGCCAAAGACTTGATGGCCTCCTAGCCCTGGGCCGCCGGCATCTATCGGATGTGCGTCAGTCCGCCGAGCAGGGAAACATCGTGGCCCAAGGCTTGATCTACTAGATCGACGGCAATCGCCAATCTGCCGACCGGCTTGATGAAGCCCACCTTCGAAGTGTACGTCGGCATCGCCCGGGAAACGGAAGTCTTACAGCGAATGCCGGAGGCGACAGGCAAGAGGTGAAAGGGAAGCTCGGTGAACTCAGGCGTCAAGTTGGACGATCCGCCCCTCCGACTGAGCGGACTCCAGGCAGGCATCCAGGACTTGTTGAGTCTTCCATGCGATTTCTCCCCAAAAGAAGTCCGGCTTTCCCAAGAGTGCCAGATCGGCAAACCCACGAAACATGTTTGTTTCCTGGGCGTTGGCGGCACTACTGCTGTGCTCTCGCACCGCGAACTGCCGCTTGTGTTCCTCCATGTTGAAGTCACAGCCAGTAATGCTGAAGACGGGGTTTGACACCTGGAAGGCAAGTTTGCTACCGTAGTGGGGAAGTACAAAGTCGGGGACGTGGAGGCATCCCTTGGTTCCACCGACGCTCGCCCACTGCTGGATGCCGGTCAGAAACGAGCAATAGAAACTCGCCGATACTCCGCCGTGATAGAACAGTTCGGCCGAGAAGTCCGTTGGCACGGGCTCGGGGCTGTCGAGACGGCCATGTTCGGCCAGCACGTGGCCACAGACCTTCTCGGGCAACTGCCAGTTCATCGCCCACAGGGTGAAGCGGATGTTGTACCACCCCAGGTCTCCAAGACACCCGAGAGGCTCAAGGTCACTGCGGGTACGTATATTGCTTTCGAAGAACTCCTCGGGAGCACCAAACGTGAACTGGGAAGTGATCCGCCTGATTTGTCCCACGCTTTCGGTGTCGTCGAGGATCTCTCGGATGCTGTCGAGCCGCCGGCTGTGCATGAACATCACCCCGTCCATGAACTGGACGTTGTTCCGGTGGCACGCTTCGAGGATTGCCCTCACGTCGTCTGCAGTTGTCCCAGCCGGTTTCTCAACCAGCACGTGTTTTCCCGCTTCCGCCGCGCGGATCGCCCACTGCTTGCGAACTCCCGTCGGCAAGGGCATATACACGGCATCGACATCGTCGCTGGCCAACAGATCCTCGTAGCTGCCGCAAGTGCGAGGCGGAAGCTCGAAGGGAGCGTGCTGCTGGCACTGCTCGACGAACCGCCGGCACCTTTCGAAGTCTCTGCTGGCAACGGCCGTCAAGGTACAATTCGGCGCGTTGCGAATCGCCTGCCAGTTCTTGCGCGCGATCTGCGCCGCCCCGAGGATGCCCCATCGACACGTCTGTCGGCTCATTCCAACACGCTCCAACCGCTGCCGAACTTGTCCCCTTCGGGAGTCCACATCTGTAGGGTATTCTAAGACCGAGCGTCGGCCTGTCAAGCCAGCAGGCGTTGTTGAATCCGAGCAGATCCGGGCAGGAGCATCGAAGTCCATCCGGGATTTGCGTGCCTTCCAAGGAGCTGGAAAAGAATAGGTCGATCCCCAGCCGCGGCGTCAGCTTGACGCTGATCGACCCCAGCAGCGAGAAGCACATCCCCAACCAAACACGCAGAGCAGCGCTACGGCTTTCACCATCCTTACTCCTCCCAGCGACCCGTTTCCGGCAAAGCGAAGGCCCGTTCCGCCTCGACGACCACGCGGAACCTCACGTCCCCCGGCTCGCTGGTGATGTATTCGATTTCGCTGATCGCGTAAGTCCAATGGCCCTTGCCCATGTGGCCGTGTTTCCTGCTCGGATCGGCCGCGCCTTTGTCTTCGGGGGGAATGTGTTTCGGGTCAACCGTGCTGGTGCGGTCTATCTGTCTGGTGCTGTCGCTGACTCGCTCCCACCAGCCGCTATGCATGTCATAGAATCCCCAGGCATTCGCCTTCTTGGATTTGACCGGCAACGGCTCGCTGTCGTACTTCGAATTGGCGTTGCTGTTCTGGTCTGCGTACCTTTCGGGGAACGTCGGATTTGAGGTACCTACGCGAGCCGCGTATTCCCATTCGGCGGCCGTGGGTATCCGGACCTTGCGTCCGCTCCTCTCTGACAGGATCCGACAGAACTTATACATGT
>CAZUAM010000082.1:0-16014 GCA_964618095.1 uncultured Planctomycetaceae bacterium
ACCACGGTCGTCGTTGCCGGCTGCACCGGGCGAAACAGGGTGACCTCAGCATAGACCTGGAGCGAGTCAGTGACGACAACGGAGTTCTGTGATGAAAGCGGCTGTGGGTCGGGATGTAGTCTACACTTGTTTCGGGCCTGCCGGAAGGTACGCGTCGGAGGAGATGACCAATAAAATCGAAGCCAGTCTGCGAATTTCCCCACAGCAGGGGGCTTGAGATAGACGAGAAGTAACGGAGGTGACGGCTGCTATCGCACTTCTGGTAGGCGCGAAGGATAGGATTATGACGAAACCAGCAACTGTACACATCGTCGACGACGACGAAGGCGCGGTCAAGCCGATTGCCAAAGTGGTTGAAGCGATCGGTCTGAAGGCGGAAACCTATCTGTCCGCCGAGGAGTTTCTGGACCAGTACAGCCCCGCCGGACCGGCCTGTCTGGTGCTCGATGTCTGGATGCCTGAGATGAGCGGGCTGGCCCTTCAGGAACGGCTGGCCGAGGCCGAGATAAGCCTTCCGACCATCGGAATCAGCGCCCACGCCGACGTTCGGCTGGCAGTCGAAGTGATGAGAAACGGCGCACTGAATTTCCTGGAGAAGCCCTTTCGCATGCAAGAGCTGTCCGAGAGCATCCAGGAGGCGATCCGTCTGGACCGGGAGAACTGGCGTCGTCGTGAGGAACAGGAAAACGCGAAAAACCGCTTCGCACAACTGAAGCCTGGCGAACTCCAGGTCATGGAACTGGTCGTCGCGGGCAAGACCAACAAGATGATCGCCGAAGTGCTGGGAATCAGCGTTCGGACGGTCGAGAACCGTCGAGCAAGAATCAAGAACAAGCTGCAGGTAGGCTCGCGGCCTGAGCTGCTCGAACTGGTCGCGTTAGGCGATCCTGCTTCCACAACACCTGCCATAACGTAACTGGCGGGAGATAGCTCCTTGGGGGCCGGATCATAAGTGTTGCGACCCATCCTCCCATAATACGCGTCACATTCCCGCTGCCAGGCACGTGGGCAGAGCGAACATGTGGTGGATTGACCGAAGCTGTGGCCCCAAATGCCCGATGACACATAATGAACTGACGTTTGGGTCATACCAGACGCCCCGCCTCTAATCGGTCCCCTCCGGTTAGAGGCATTTTTCTTGTGCTGTCGCTTGCCGGTCACCAGTCGGCGCATGGAGGTCGGTACGCCGCAAAGTCGCTATTCTGAGCGTTTCCGACTCCCGGTCCTTGCCGAAGCACGCTAGCCGATTGCGGTTCGCTGCCCAAGGCGGCTTGTGAAACGGACGGCCACTGGACACCCCTGACGTGTCAACGGGGGGCGGTTGCACCGACAATTCCAGTCCTGCCGGCTCGCGTCGCTGCACCACGCGTCTCTCCTCAGGCGCCTGAAACAGCCGTATTCCTGTGAGCTAGTGTGGTATAGGTGAATGCGAGAGTGGGCAACCACCTTTTTGGCACATGGAGCCGAAGAGTCGGTTTGGCACTGCGGGTTCTGTGAATTCGCACCAACCTGAGAGGAACAGACATGCCGACCACGCAGCTTTACTCGGAAGAAAACAAACCGGCTCTTGAAACGGTTGTCCGACGGATTGATGAGATCTCCACGCTCCCAAACGTTGCTCTTCGAGTGATGGAGGTGGCCAACGACCCGGATTCAGGGGCGGTGGACTTGAAAGAGGTGATTGAAACGGACGCAGCCCTCAGTGCACGGATTCTGCGGTGTGTGAACTCCTCTGCATATGCGACACGAGCAGAAATCACTAGTCTGCAACAAGCGATCGCCTATCTTGGCCTGACACAGATTCGCAACCTGGCCGTGACGGCCAGCGTCAGCGAACTATTCAAGAGGGACGACAAGATCGGGCCTTACTGCCGTTCGCAGTTGTGGCGGCACCTGGTGTCAGTAGGGATCTGTGCTCGGCTGATCGCAATGCGACGCAAGATGAACAACTTCGAAGAGGCCTTTCTGGCAGGGCTCCTGCACGATATCGGCATTGTTCTGGAGGACCAGCACGCCCACGAACAGTTTGTGGCGGTGGTTCGATCCCTGGACGAGGCTAGGACTCTGGCAGAAACCGAGCGCAGTCACCTGGGGTTTGATCACACCGCCTTGGGTGAGAAAGTCGCTGCGAACTGGGGGTTCCCCGAGGCCACAAAGGCATCGATCCGCCATCACCACGCGTCGGTCAGTTACCGAGGGGAGCAGATCAACATCGTTCGATGTGTCGAGGTGGCCAACCTGATTTGCACGCTCAAAGGCATTCCCTCGGTGGGGCTCAAACTGGTGAAGATCTCGCAGCCTGCCCTGGCAGGTCTCTCACTGACGAGAGAGGATATCACGGTCCTGGCCGACGATCTCGACCAGGAGCTTGCCGCGAGTGCCGGTCTATTCCAGATCTAGGTAGGGCGCGATGCAGAGTCTGCCTTCCGACATGGGTGAGTTGCTTGCGGTTGCCGAAGTCGCACGCCGTGACATCGGTGATGCGCGTTCCACCTCCCACCTGTTGAAGGCGTGTGAGCCATCGCTGCTGCTGCTTGCCGACGCCGAGGGAGAAGTGATCTTCGCGGACGATCTCGGATCGGGGACGGGCATGGACGTGGCGCGCACGCTAGCCGAACACCTTGCCAAAGGACTGGCAGGGAAACAGACGTGCAGGTTGGAAGTGCCTACTGATGCGGAATGTCATTTGGCGTTTGGGGTTCGTCTGCCCGATTCGGCCGAGGCGGGGATCGCGGGGTGTCTCGTGCGGCCGCCCGGTTTGTCTGAGATAAGCCCGGGTGACATACAAACGTCGCTGGTCGTGTGCGCCGCGTTTGGCTGGGCCGCCAACCGCAACAGAACACGCGACGGCGAGCTACGCACGCGCGTGGCACACCTCCAGGCCGAACACGAAACGCTGAAGAACTCGCAGACCCAGGCCGTTGCAGCCGCTATCGAGGAACGTGAGAAACGGCTGCAACAGCAACGGCAAGACATGGCCCGGCTGGAGGCAGTGACGAAGCTGGCGGCTGATGGAATTGTCACCATCAGCGAAGAGGGCATCGTTGAGTCGTTCAACGAGGCGGCCGGAAGGATCTTTGGCTACGACCCCAACGAAGTGATTGGGCAGAACGTCTCGATGCTTGCGCCGAATCCCGATCGCCAGCGCCACCAGGAGCACCTGGCCAAGTACCTGAACAGTGGCGAGACGCGCATCGCCGGTCCCCCACGCGAGGTGATGGGAAAACGAAAGGACGGCACTCTGTTCCCTCTGGAGATCGCGGTAAGCGAAGTGCCGTTGGACTCCGGACGGGTTTTTACGGGCATCTTTCGGGATATCACGGACCGCAGACGGCTGGAAAGTCAGCTAGTCCAGGCGCAGAAAATGGAATCCGTCGGCCAATTAGCCGCCGGAATTGCCCACGAGATCAACACGCCCACGCAATACGTTGGCGACAACACGCGCTTCCTCGAAGACGTGTTCCGAGACTTGGCCCCCTTGCTGGCCAACTGCAACCAGTTGTGCAAGGCAGCGGGTGAGGGCGAGGTCCCCGGGCAATTGGTGGCGGGCGTCGTGGCAGCAGCCAAGGAGGCGGACCTGGAATACCTGATCAATGAAATCCCCAAGGCGATCGGTCAGTCGTTGGAAGGGGTGGAGCGAGTCGCCAAGATAGTACGCTCCATGAAGGACTTCTCACACCCCGGCGGCGAGACCAAGCAAGCCGTCGATCTGAACCGAGCCCTGGAGAGCACCCTGACCGTCTGCCGCAACGAGTGGAAGTATGTCGCCGAGGCGGTCACAGACTTGGACCCTGACCTGCCGCTGGTTACCTGCCTGCCCGGCGAGTGCAATCAGGTCTTCCTGAACCTGATCATCAATGCAGCGCAGGCAATCGGCGACAAGTTGGCGGACAAATCGACCGAGAAAGGCACCATTACGGTCGCCACCCGCCACGACGGCAACTGGGCCGAGATCCGCATTGGCGACACCGGCACCGGCATTCCGGAGGAGTCTCGCTCCAGAATTTTCGATCCTTTTTTTACGACCAAGGAGGTAGGGCGGGGGACGGGGCAAGGCTTGGCCATTGCGCATTCCGTGATCACCGAGAAACATGGAGGGACGATCGACTTCGAGACCGAGATCGGCCGGGGAACGACTTTCATCGTCCGCCTGCCCACCTCCGGGGAGTCATCGTCCTCGAAAGGTGCAGAAAGTGAAGAAGCAGATCTTGTTCGTTGATGACGAGCAGCCCGTGTTGGATGCGCTCCGTCGGATGCTGCGTTCGCACCGCGACGTCTGGGACATCACGTGCGTCAATCGCCCACAGGCGGCTTGGGAGTTGTTGATGGAGAACAGCTTCGACGCTGTGGTGTCGGATATCAAGATGCCGGGCATGAGCGGGCTGGAGCTGCTTGAGCGCATCCAGCAGACGGAAGGAACCAAGGACCTTCCGGTGGTGATGCTGACCGGCTTGTCGATGCGTGAGCTGAAGCGGCAAGCACTGGACTTGGGGGCTGCGGATCTGCTGAACAAGCCGGTCGAGCCCGAAGATCTCGTGGCCCGGCTTCGCGGCGTACTCCGGCTGAAGTCCTACCAGGATGAATTGAAGGCCCACAACGAGCTTCTGGAACAGAGAGTCCACCAGCGGACTCTGGACCTGTTCCACGCCCGGTTGGACATCATCTGGCGACTCGGAAAAGCCGCCGAACACCGGGACGACGCAACGGGAAACCACGTGATCCGCGTGGGTTGCATCAGCCGTGTAATCGCCGAAACCCTGCAAATGGATCGCGACTTCGTGGAGACGTTGTTCCTGGCCGCCCCCCTGCACGACATCGGCAAGATCGGCATCCCCGACGCCGTCCTCCTGAAGCGTGGACCATTGAGTCCTGATGAATGGGAAGTGATGAAGCAACATTGCCACATCGGCGCGCGAATCCTTCATGAGGATTGCATGGCCAAGACTGCGTTCTGGGAGTGGCGAGGCCCGGGCCCTCAATTCGATGATGAAAGCCGGAGCAACCCCGTTCTGGAAATGGGCGCTTCCATCGCCCTGATGCACCATGAGAAATGGGACGGCACCGGCTACCCGCAAGGGTTGTCCGGCGAGGAGATTTCCCCGGCATCCTGCATCGTTGCCATATCCGACGTATTGGATGCAATGACTTCCAAACGCCCCTACAAGGATCCGTATCCCGAGGACCAGGCTCTGGAGATCATTCGCGACGGGGCGGGAACCCACTTCGCCCCGGACGTTTATGCGGCCTTTATGAAAGCCCTACCGGAGATCCGATCGATCCGAAAGCGATTTGCAGACGGCGCGAACGTCTTGCCTGAAATGGAGAAGACAGAGGATGAAGCGGATCTTGTTTGTCGATGACGAACCCAAAGTGCTGCAGGGTTTGCGACGCATGCTCCGGAGCCTCCGCCGTGAGTGCGACATGGAGTTTGCCGAAGGTGGCCCCGAAGCGCTGGATTGGCTAGCCGCTTCCCCCTTCGATGTGGTGGTGACTGATATGCGCATGCCGGGCATGGATGGCGCGCAACTACTGGACGAGGTAATGAAGCTCTATCCCTTTACTGTGCGAATCGTTCTGTCCGGCCAATGTGATCGGCAGGTGGTGTTGAAATGCGTGGGACCCGCGCACCAGTTTCTTACCAAGCCCTGTGATTCCGAAACCCTGAAGTCCACGGTAGCCCGAGCATGCATCTTGCGCGACCGTATGGTCGATGATCGGCATAAGTGCATGGTGTCTCGCGTGACATCAGTGCCCAGCCACCCGTCGGTCTACGCCGAACTCGTCGCCGAGCTGGAGTCGCCCCAGCCGTCAATGCAACGTATCGCGGAGATCGTGTCTCGGGACGTGGGAATGGCGGCCAAGATCCTCCAACTGGTCAGCTCCAGTTTTTTCGGAACGCCCCAACGCATTTCCGACCCTGCACGGGCGGTCCACTTGCTCGGGCTTGACACGATCAAGCCGCTGGTCCTTTCCACGGAGGCATTCGTTCCGTTCCACCTCGATGCCGGGGAAGGCCGTTGGTTCGAACAGCTGATTGACCACAGCCTGACAGTAGGCACTGCGGCCAGGGCCATTGCGGAGGCCGAAACAAAGGACGGGGTATTGATCGGCGACGCGTTCCTCGCTGGATTCTTGCATGAGGTCGGGATACTGGCATTGGCCCACTTGTTTCCGGGGCACGGCGAGCGGCAGCATCCTCCCGAGGCCGCCAACATGCACATCGACGAAACGTACGCTGACACAGGGGCCTACCTCATGGCGCTCTGGGGCCTGCCCGATCCGATCGTCACGGCAATCGCCCTGCAGCAATTCCCGAGCCGCTCCTCAGATCAATCCTTCACGCCACTTACGGCCCTTCATGTGGCAGATGCCGTCCTGGATGATGCGGCCTCCGACGCCCTCGGAGTTTCCGGCCCAATAGACGTTGACTACCTGAAACGAATTGGCTGCCTCGAACGCCTCGACAGGTGGTGTGAGATATGCCAGGCGGCCAGGCCAGAGGGAGTATCCCAATGAGCGAGAGAATCCTTTGCGTTGATGACGATCCGAACATCCTCGAAGCCTATCAGCGGACGCTTCGCAAGCAGTTCCACATCGAAATAGCGTTGGGTGGCGAAGAGGCCTTGGCGGCGGTCATCAATCAAGGTCCCTACGCGGTGGTTGTTGCCGACATGAAAATGCCCGGCATGAACGGCGTGGAACTCCTGAAGAAGGTGAAGGAGCACGCCCCGGATACGGTCCGAATGATGTTGACCGGCAACGCCGACCAGCAGACTGCCCTGGAAGCGGTCAACGAGGGCCACATCTTCCGGTTCATGACCAAACCCTGTCCCCCGGAAACCTTCGCCAAGGTCCTGGAGGCGGGGATTGCCCAGTACCGGCTGATCAGGGCCGAGCGCGACTTGCTCTCGAAGACCTTCAGCGGCAGTGTGAAGGTGCTGACCGACGTGCTTTCGGCGGTCAGCCCCACGGCGTTCGGCAAGGCCTCCCGCGTTCGCCAGATGGTCCGCCAACTGTGCCAGGAACTCGGCTTGAAGGCCTGGCAGATCGAAGTGGCGGCAATGCTCTCTCAGATCGGCTGCGTCAGTATTCCCGAGCAAATCCTGGCCAGGGCCTACGAAGGCAAAGAACTCACCCCTGCCGAACGGGAGATGTTCGAGGCCTATCCTCTGGCCGGCCAGCAACTGATTGCAAACATCCCCCGATTGGAAGAAGTCACCGAGATCATCGCCTATCAGCAGCAACACTATGACGGCCGGGGTTTCCCGGGCGACGGCAAATGCGAGGGCGAGATTCCCCTGGGAAGCCGGATTCTCAAGGTCGCGCTGGATTTCGATGCCTTGATCTCCGCCGGATATGGAAACGCAACCGCCCTGGCCGAGATGAACGACCGCCCAGGCCGGTATGATCCTTCAGTGGTGGCTGCGCTGTGCGAAATCTTGGTGATTACCGACGGCCAGGTCATTCGCCGCGTAAGGGTATCCGAGCTTGTTGAGGGTCTGACCTTGGCCGACGACATCAAAACCATCCACCGAACACTCGTCTGCGCCAAGGGACAGGAAGTTACCCGCTCAATGCGGTTACGATTAAGAAACTACTTGGCCAACATTGGCATCCAGCCGTCCGTCAGGGTCTTCGTGCCCGTGGAAATTGCCGATCAGTTCACCGAACAAGAGTCCGTTACAGCCGAAGAGTGAGAGCGAATCATAGAGAACGCGGAGGTAACGATGAATCGTGAAAATGCGCCGGCCAACGCGCGCAACCCGATCACCGTCCTAACAGTCGTCCTGGTCATAACTTGGGCGGTACTGGCCGGGTTGGGTTGGTTGTCATACCGTTCCTATCGAGAGAAAAGGACAACAACGGCTCGGCATTTGAGAATCGAGGAACTGCGTGGCTCTATCATTCACCTAAACGAAGTCTTGACCATGTCCGCGCGCATGGCGGCCCTCACTGGGGATTTACAGTGGGAGGAGCGCTATCGTCGTTTCGAGCCCCGGTTGGACATCGCGATCAAAGAAGCCATCGCACTGGCGCCTGGGAGCCATAGTGGCCAAGGGGCCGCTGACACCGACGCCGCCAATATCAAACTTGTCGAGATGGAGAACCAAGCCTTCGATCTGGTGCGCCAGGGCCGTGCGGAGGAAGCAAAAGCGGTCCTGTTCAGTGACCAATACGAATCGCAAAAACAAGTCTATGCGGAAGGGATGGACAGATTTGAAGCTGGTCTCGCTGACGCCGTTAGCGCTGCTTTACAACAGGGCGAGCGCCTGTCCTTCCTGCAAACTGGGGTGGTGTTCCTACTCATGCCCTTCTTGATCATCGGTTGGGTTGTCGTGTTCCGGGCCGTGAGCAACTGGAAGACTACCCTCGTCAAGCATGCCGAAGAACTGGCCGAAGTGAACCAGTCTCTGGATAAGAAAGTAGCCGAACGCACCCAGGCGTTACGGGAGGCAAAGGACTACACCGACAGCGTCATCAGGTCAATGAGCGACATGCTGTTGGTCGTGTCACCGGATGGCAGAATCGTGACGGTCAATCAGGCAGCTTGTGAGCTGCTGGGTTATCCAGAGCGTGAACTGATCGGGCAACCTGCAAGCCTGCTGTTCCAAGAAGAAGAAGACACCACCCAGCTTATTCTGTCTCAGCATCCTTTGCCTGTCAAGCGGACCGTGCTCCGCCGCCTGGCGAAAGAAGGATCGGTGAGCAATGGCGACAAATCACTTCTGACCAAAAGTGGCAAGAAGATTCCGGTGCTTCTGTCCGGGGCCGTTATGCGAGATGACGAGGATGAGATCCGGGGAATCGTCTGCCTCGCTCCGGACATCACCGAGCGTAAGAAGGCGGAAGAGGAACTGACAGCTTACAATGTCGCGCTGGAATCGGCCAACAAGGCATCGGACAGGTTCCGTGAAGCGGCCAAAGCGGCGAACCGGGCCAAGAGCGAATTCCTGGCCAACATGAGCCACGAGATCCGCACACCCATGACGGCCATTCTGGGATTCACCGATATACTTCTGAATGACCTTAAGGAACCAAAAGCTATTGAAGCCGCTCAGACTGTCAACCGAAACGGGAAGCATCTGCTCCAGATAATTAACGACATCCTCGACATCTCGAAGATCGAGGCCGGCAAGGTCGAGATGGAGATGATCCGATGGTCGCCTCGCCAAGTTGTTGCGGAGGTTGTCTCCCTCCTGTACGTGCGTGCCGATGCCAAGGGTTTGACGCTAAGCGGCGAGTACAAGGGACCGCTACCGGAGACCATCACCACCGATCCCGCTCGCCTCCGCCAGATCCTGGTGAACCTCGTCGGCAATGCCATCAAGTTCACGGAAACCGGGGGCGTTCGGATCGTCACTCGCCTGGTCGAGGGGCCCGAGGAGGAGCCGCAACTGCGGTTCGATGTGATCGAGACCGGCATCGGAATTCCGGAAGACGAGATCAAGAACCTTTTCGAGCCGTTCACGCAGGCCGATGGGTCAAGCAGTCGGAAGTTCGAGGGGACCGGTTTGGGGCTGGCGATCAGCCGGCAATTGGCCCGCATGTTGGGAGGCGACATTACAGCGAGGAGCAAGCCCGGCGAGGGAAGCACTTTCACCGTAACTGTTGCCACCGGCCCCCTTGATGGAGTCCGACTGGTGGAGTACGTGACTGAGGCCTCCCCAGCCAGCAAACAACCGGTCGAATCGACTGGCGCATCTCAAGAGAAGCTCCGATGTCGAGTTCTCTTGGCGGAAGATATCCCCGACAACCAGCGGCTGATCTCTGCCCTCTTGAGCGAGGCCGGGGCGGAGGTGACGATCGCCCAAAACGGCCAGGAGGCGGTGGAAAAGGCGTTGGCCACCTGCCCAGGATGGGGCAGGAGGTATTCCGATCCGATCGAACCCTTTGACGTGATCTTGATGGACATCCAGATGCCGGTCCTAGACGGATATGAAGCCACTCGGCGACTGCGCCAGGAAGGATACACCGGTCCGATTATCGCTCTGACCGCCCACGCCATGCGGGATGACCGCCAGAAGTGTTTGGACGCCGGCTGCGACGACTATCTGTGCAAGCCGATTAGTCACAAGAAGCTGGTGGAAACGGTGGCCAAGTGGGTGTCGAGGCAACCAGAGCAGGCAGAAGCAACCGCCCGGGAATGAGGCCGGCAGCGAGGAGGCGAAAGCGGACAGACTGACTCCCCTGTTTTCCAAGCAATCAAACACACTTGAAGAAGACTATCGAGTCGATCCTTCGCAAGGAGACGAGCGATGACCAAGGTGCTCGTTGTGGACGACATGCCAGACATGGCCAGGCTGATGATGAGGGCCGTGGAAGATCAAGGGCACGAGGTGTCTGTGGCGGGGGACGGTCAGTTCGCGCTGCAAATGGCGTCGGCCGAACGCCCCGATGTCGTCCTCCTGGACATCATGATGCCCCGGATGAGCGGCATCGAGGTCCTACGCCACTTGAAAGAAGACGCCCAACTACGGGCGATCCCTGTGATCCTGGTTACCGCGAAGGGTGAGGATAAGGATGTCATCGCGGGCCTGGGTGCCGGTGCCCACGACTACGTTACGAAGCCGTTCAAGAAGGAGATCCTGGCCGCCCGGGTCCGTTCCGCCGTCCGCATCAAGCAGAATCACGACCGACTGGTGCAGCTCAACAAACAGCTTCAAGAGGAGATCGCCGAGCGCGAGCGCATGCAACACGAGCTGGCCCGGGCTCAGAAGCTGGAATCCATCGGCCACCTGGCGGCAGGGATTGCCCACGAAATCAATACGCCCGCCCAGTACGTGGGAGACAACACCCGGTTCCTCCAGGAAGCATTCGCCGACTTCGACGATCTGTTTGGCAAGTTTGACCGGTTACTACAAGCAGCCAAGCAGGGCAACCTCACCGACGAGCTGGTCGCGGAGGTTGAGGTCGCCGTCCACGAGGCGGACGTCGACTACCTCACCCAAGAGGTCCCCAAGGCGATCGGGCAATCGTTGGAAGGGATTGGGCGAGTGGCGAACATCGTCCGGGCAATGAAAGAGTTCTCGCATCCCGGCAACGGGCAGAAGCAGGCCATCGATCTGAATCAGGCCATCCAGAGCACACTGACCGTCTCCCGTAATGAGTGGAAGTACGTCGCCGAGCTGGCGACCGACTTTGCCTCGGATCTCCCTCTGGTTCCCTGTCTGCCGGGCGACTTCAACCAGGTCATCCTGAACCTGGTGGTCAACGCCGCGCAGGCCATTGGGGATGTCGTCGGGGATGGCTCGACGGACAAGGGTACGCTTACTGTCCGCACCCGCCGCGACGGAGACTGGGCAGAAATCCGCATCGAAGACACGGGTACTGGAATTCCCGAGGACATCCGCGAGAATGTGTTCGACCACTTCTTCACCACCAAGGACGTAGGCAAAGGAACCGGCCAAGGACTGACCATCGCCCATTCTATTGTGGTCGAGAAGCACGGTGGAACGATCGCGTTCGAGACGGAGGTCGGACGAGGGACGGCCTTCATCGTCCGCTTACCCATCACTGACCAGCCCGCACCGGAAGAAGCCGGCCAACTGGAAGAAGCGGAGGCCGCCTGTTAACACACCATTACACTTGGCTGGGCCTTGTCGGTTTGCGGCACTTTTGAAGCACACCGGCGAAACCCGGGCACCACTGAACCGGAAACCTAAAACCGCCCCAAAGGGCAAACTGCAAGAAACGAAAGGTAGATACCATGAAGCATGTCGTGCTGGTAGTCGACGATGACCAAAACGTCCTTCACGGTTTGGCCCGTGTCCTGCGACATCAACCGTATCAAGTCTATTCGGCCACTTCGGGCGAGGAAGCCGTGTTGATACTCAAGAGCCACAATGTGGACGTGATCGTCGCAGACGAACAAATGGCCGGGATGTCCGGCGGTGACCTTCTCGCCTGGGTAGCCAACAACTACCCCGAGGTGATGCGCATCGTGCTAACGGGTCATCCCACGATCGAGACCGCAATTCGGGCGATCAACGAGGGCGGAGTCTACCAGTTCTTCACCAAGCCCTGCAACCCTGCCCTTCTCGGCGTCGCGATCCGCAAGGCGCTGGAACACAAGGATCTGCTCAAAGAAAACCGCCGGCTGCTCAACCTTAATAGGCGCCAGATGCAAGAGCTCGAACACTACAGGCAAGATCTGGAGATTCTCACCAGCCTCGTCTCTCAGGACATCCAAGAGCCGCTTCGGACGATCTCTCGCTATTGCCAGTCACTGGAGGAGCAGTACCAGGATATCTTCGACCCCAAGGCCAGGGCGTTGATCGAAAACGCCGTCGATGGTGTGGCAGAAGTCCAGCGTCTCGTGGACGGCCTGCTGGAACACTGCCGCAGCAAAGGGCCTGCGGTTCCTGCCAGCCAATCGCATTCAGACAAAGAAACGGCGGGCTCGCTGGCCGACGGGTGACGTCCGAGTGTGCAGGTTGTAATGAAAGAGACGGACTGTTCCAACCGATAAGGCGCATAGGCTATACTTGAGTAGGCTGTATCTCGCAGCGCTCTTCTCTTTCTGTGGCATTCAGTGCGCTGAGGAAACTTACTATGAATACAGGCAACGACGCACATCTTCCCACGGCCATCCCTTCACCTGATCCCCCGGATACCAGCTCGCCGACGGTGCTCTGTGTCGACGATGATCCGAACATTTCGGAAGCCTTGGCCCGGGTATTTCAATGCCATGGCATTCGAGTTTTACGTGCCTTCTTTGGAATGCAAGGCTTCTCGCAGGCCGTCACTGAAAAGCCCGACGTGATCATCCTCGACTTGGCGATGCCCAAAGGCCAAGGCACTGAGATTCTCGAATGCCTAAAACGAAACCGGCAGACGGCCGACATTCCGGTAATCATACTCACCGGGAACAGCGATCCAGGTTTGAAGCGGAAGGTGCAGAACCTGGGGGCAGCTCGGTTCTTCAACAAACCCATTCCTTTTGATGAGCTGCTGGACGAGATCCGCCGCCACATCTCTGTGCCCGTGTAGTCCAGTAGCTCTTCGTTCCACACATGTCGCACTATCGCGCCCACGGTAAAAGGTGATACCGTAGCGTCAGTGGACAGCTTGGAACATCTCGCTCATCTTCTCTTCTTCGGTCGGCCCGATAGCTGTGGACGTGCCGAAGAGGATGTTCTGGACGTTCTTGAACGGCCTGCCGACCGTCATGCCCTGGGCGTCGATGCTATACTCGTGGACCTTCTTGTCGTGCTGCGAGCCGCGCATCTTGATGTTGGCCACGCCCCGGCGGAGTAGCCGTCCGTTTTTGCTATACGCTAGTTGCCGCTTCGAGTTGCGACTGCGCGTTTTCGAACATGCTGCCCATCCGCTCCTCTTCGGTGAGCACGTATCGCGTGGGCGCGCCGGCCAGGATACCGCCCACCTCGCGGAAGGCCTTGCCGACGTGGATGCCTCGGCCGTCGATCTCGTACTCGCGGATCGACTTGTCGTGGGCCGAGCCGCGCATCTTCAGCACGGTCAATCCGCGGCGCATCTCACCCAGCAACTCCACGTAGCGCAAGAGGATGATCGTGTCGGTGATCGTGGAGATGTGGGTCTCGGTGATCGAGGTCCCACCCATCAGCGAGGCCGTGGTGGCGGTAAACAACCCGGCCGTTTCCTTGGTCTTGATGTGCGAAGTCAGGCCGATCACGAATTCGCGGAAACTCTTGATCGAGGAAACACGCTCCATGGCCGAGAGACTGTCGACCGCGACCCGGGTGGGCTTGAAGGATTCCATATCGTGTTTCATCTTCAGCAGGTGGTCCTCCAGGCCCATCGTCTCGGGGTACATGCAAACGATCTTCAGCAGCCCGGCCTTTTCCCACTTGCCAAAATCCATCCCCCAACCCGTGGCATTACGCGCGAGTTGGTCACGGGATTCCTCGAAGGCGAAGACCATACACTTCTCGCCGCGCTTGCAGCCGTCGTCCAGGAAGGTGGTGACCATCAGTGTCTTTCCGCAGCCGGTGGCCCCGCTGACCAGGATGATCGAGTCGCGGTAGAACCCGCCCCCGCACATCGCGTCCAGATCGGCGTTTCCCGAGCTGACCCGCACGTTCGACGACTTCTGGGTCAACTCCATCGAGCTAAGCGGCAGGACCTCGATCCCCTGGGAGGAGATCGTGAAGGGGTACTCGCCCTTCTGGTGGACCGCACCGCGGTACTTGAGGATTTCGACCGTGCGGCGGCGTTTTTCCTCTTCCAGCGTGTTGCGGAGGATAATCACGTTGTCGGCCACGAACTCCTCGACCCCATAGCGGGCAATCTCGCCGTATTCGCCGGTCCGTTCCGCCGTGATCAGGCTGGTTACCTTCATCTGTTTCAGACCGGCCGCCAACCGGAACAATTCACGGCGCACGAGCGCTGCGTCCTCGAACTGTGTGAACAGCGCGCTGACCGAATCGATCCCCACCCGCTTGGCGCCTACCTTGCTGACCGCGTTCTCGATGCGGGCCAACAAGGCCGAAAAGTCATAGCCGCCCGTGTCCACGCTGTCCACTCCCGGTTGGGGCGAGGCATCCACAAAGGCCAGCTTTCCATCGGCCACGAGCTTGTCCAAGTCCCAGCCCAGCGAGCGGACGTTCTTGGTGATGTCGGTGGGCGTTTCCTCGAACGTGACAAAGACGCCGTTTTCGTCGAAATCCTCAATTCCCCGGACTAGGAATTGGAGGGCAAACACGGTCTTGGCGCTGCCGGCCGAGCCGGCCATCAGCGTGGTGCGGCCTTCGGGCAGCCCGCCGGAGCTGATCTCGTCGAAGCCGTCTATGCCCGTTTTCAGCTTGGTCACGCGACCGTTCGATTGGGTGCTCTGGTTCACGAGAGGGCCTCCTGTTCTTGGGTAACTTCTTCGGGTTCCGGCGGGGCCTCTTGCTGATCGGAGACCTGGGCGCCGTTGTTTCGGGAAACGATGTCCAGCCCCAAGAGCACCTTTTCCCGATCGGAAAGATCGCCCACCAGTCGGCGAATCGGGTTAGGCAGCTTCTTGATCAGCGTGGGGATGGCGATGATCTTGTCGTCCTCGGCCAACTGCGGGTTCTGGAGGATATCGATCACCTCCAACTCGTACCTGCCCTTAAGCTCTCCCTCGCAGAGACGCTTGATGTTCGCCAGCGCGCGGGTGGAGTTGGGCGTTTCTGCCATAACGTACAGCCTCAACACGTGCCTCATGTTGGTACCTCCTTCTCTTCGAGTGCGCCGGGCAGATTGGGTGCCCGGCGGTAGAATTCAACTAAGTGTCCCATCAACTCCATCGCCAGAAGCCTGCCTTCCAGGGCATAGCTTCGTACTTTCTCCGGACCGGCGCCCTTGGTTCGGCTCTCAACGGCCGCCAGGTGCATGTCCACGACGTCGCGGGGCCCAGCGCGGAAAGACCCCAGCCGGTCGGCCAGTGCAGTAAGTTCGCCCGAAATGTCGTGTTCCACCTTGTAAGCATGTTGCTCCATGGTCAGGTCCAGCAGATGGCTGTACCGTTGGGCCATGGTCTTGAACACGTCGGGGGCGGACTGCCGCAGCGGCTTGATCCCGTACATCTCGCCGGTGACGTACGCGGGCGACGCACCGGAAAGCTTCTCCAGCGAGCGAACCTCCCGCTCCAACTCGGCGATCCGGGCCGCCTTGGCCTCTGCCTCTTGGGCTTTCTTCCGCTCAGTTATGTCGCGCATGACAATCGTGAATATACGTGGACGGTCTGGCGGCCCGAGAACTTCACTAATCGACATCTCACAGTCGAACTCGGTACGATCTTTCCGTACTGCACGAACTTCGCTAAACATCAGCGACAGCCTCCCCGCTACCGAGACAATGCAGAAACCCAGGCCGATGTGACTCATGCAGCAGGTCAGAAAACTGGAGCCCCAACAGGTCATTGCCTACATAGCCCAAGAGATGATTTGCGCTCTTGTTGACTGATTGAACGACCCCATGAGCGTCGACGGTCAGTATCCCATCGACCGTGCTATCAAGAATGGCGGCCAGAAACGCCTGGCTGGATTCCAGTTCACGGGTTCGTTG
>CAZUAM010000083.1:0-15947 GCA_964618095.1 uncultured Planctomycetaceae bacterium
AACTCGGAGCCCTCCCCGAGCCCGAATTCACCCACGAATTCTGGTGAGGAGGCGACATTCCCGGCTGCGGAATCCATAGCGGGCGCCGGCCGGCGCGCGAAAGAGGGTTCATGATTTGGGGCTGAGATTGGGGGCGTCGCCCGTGCCCGGAGACCCTCCGGGGGGCGTTGCCCCCCGGCTATTGCCAACTGATTGGGTCAGGATGCACGCCGGCGCTTCGTAGCGAGCCGATTCCACCGGGTGAGTGGAGCGGGAGACCTCGCGTGTTGACTGAAGTTGACCGCATGAATGCGGTCACGACGAGCTACCTGAATCCGAAGTGAGACCGTCGAACTAAGGAGCGGACGTGACCACCTCGTGGAAGCTGTCGACCAGTGATTTACTGGGGGTGGACAGTTTCAACACGGGGGCAAACTCGGCGAACCCCCGGTCGGTCTGCTCCAGCAGTTCGACCACCGCAGGACTTCCGGCCGGGGCAACCTTCCGGTAGTAGTCCTCCAACAACTCACACTCCACCCAGGTCGGGTCGACCGTGGTCGGCAACAGCGCAGAGATGGCCACGGCCAGTTTTCCGGGTTCGGATTCAGGCTGGGAGGCCCAACGCTCGATGGCCTGGTGGTTTTCAAGCAGGTTTGCGAAGCCGTCGGGCAGGTTCCAGAGTCGGGCCAGGATCCCGGCCGCCTCGGCATGGGTCCAGCCGAACAGCCGCTGTTCCAGATGAGAAAGCCGGAACTTCCCGCCGTCGCGGGCCTGAAGCAACTTCAGGTAAAGCTTGGGCGCTTCCTTGGCCAGCACCGGCACGGCCATGTCCTGCAACAGGGCCGCCGCAAAGGGCTCCTCGGCCTCCTTCAGTCCCAGCATCTTGGCCACCGCGCGGGCGAACAAGGCCCGCCGCAGAGAATCTTGCCAGAGGCTCTTCAGGTCGAAGGGGCCACACTTGGGATTCGGCATCAAGCTGAAGACCGCGCTCCAGAGCGCAAAGTTCTTGATCGTGCGAATACCCACCAGCGTGATCGCCAGCTTCACGCTGGAGATCTCCCGGGAAAAACCGAAATACGACGAGTTGACAAATCGCAGGACCTGACCCGTCAGACCGGGGTCCGACTCGATCGGAACCGCAAACTCGGCCGGCCCGTTGCTGGGATCCTGGGAGAGTTCCAGGAGCCGAATCGCGCTTTGCGGCAGGGCGGGTAATTGGGCCCCGGAGAGGATCTGCTTCAGGTCAAGCCTAGGAACTGCTGCGTCGGTCATGGTTGCTGTTGTCCCCCGGCGTCAGAAATGAGGGCGTCCTCGGGCAAAGCGGGCAGCGGAAGGCGGCCAGTTTCCGCACTGCCTTGGCATGTCAAAACTTACGACATAAGAGGCCCTGGGGCAAACCAAACCGGCCTGCCCCCGGCAACCAGGCAATTCGTTCCGCCGCCGCTTCTCCACCGCGTGGCCGGAAAGCAACTTCGCTACCGAAGGCGTGTTGAGCAAACGCCACTCGGGTCAGCGCCACCTCCGACTCGGCCAATCGCGCTAAGTCCTTCTAACGAAAAGATTTGTGCGCCCGCACTCGGCGAGTCTGTGTAGTCGGCCCGCGACTTGCAGCCCCCTATTCCAGAAGGTCGGCATTTCGCGCTGACCCCATCGCGCAGGAGATTCCGTCGGTCGACCTTCCGGAGGTGGGACGTGGTTCTGATCGGCTGGTTATTGCTGATTCTTTCGGGGCTGGGCAGGCTGGCCGGCGATGTGCCTGCGGCCGAGACCCCGGCCGGAGAGCTTAGTAGGGCAGGCCAGCCCCATAGGCGAGAGCCGGCCACCAACGTGCTGGCAAGGGATGCCGAGGCTTCGGCCGTTCGCTCGCAGACAGTTTGGCGGCGAACCCGTGACGGCTGGGAACGCCCAAGCCGTTGGACTTTCCACCGAAAAAGCCGCCCTCCGGCGTTGCATCCGATCGTGGTGGGGCTGTTAGAGATGTTTCTCGCCTCGGCTGCCCTGATCGCATTCTCAGAGGCCGGCAACCGGCGATCCCGGCCCAAGCCGAAGCCTGTCCGCTGGCCCGACACGCGCCGCCGATAGGGACCCGCTCAGACGCGAGTCCGCCTTCTACCCCCAAGCCGGCGCGGATCTGCACGGCGCCGAAATTCCAACGGTCCACCCTCGTTTGCCCGCCGACCGCACCCCCCACGAGACGTGATCCGGCCGAATTGTCCACGATTTTTGTACGGATTGCCGGCCGAATCCCCACTATTGTCTTCAGAGGAAGCTCCCGTCGGCTGTGCCCTCGTCCCGGTCCTCTCGCGGTTGACTGACCGGGCAGAGGGGTTTTCCCGAGCGGTCTACACCTGATGAAGGACAGATTCTGTTATGCGACTCACACTTCGCACCATGTTGGCCTACATGGATGGGATCCTCGACGCGGAAGACGCGGAAGACATCGGCAAGAGGATCGAGGAGAGCGAGCAGGCCACCAACCTTCTGCACCGCACACGGGACGTAATGCGGCGGCTGCGCCTGGCGGCTCCCAGTCTGACGGATCGTGGGCCGGGGCTCGACCCCAACACAGTGGCCGAATACCTCGACAACACGCTGCACGACAACCGGGTCACCGACTTTGAGAAGGTCTGCCTGGACTCCGACGTCCACCTGGCCGAGGTGGCCGCCTGTCACCAGATCCTGGCGCTGGTCCTGGGCGAGGCGGCCGAGACTGATCCGGCCAGCCGGCAGCGGATGTACCAGCTCCCCAGCCTGGAGGCCGCGGAAGCGGAGGCTCGGGACGTTCCGGCCGCCGCCGAAACGCCCTCCGGTGACGGCGAGTCGGCCAGTGAACCCGCCGGAGGGAAGCCCCGCCGCAAGCCGACCGTGCCCGACTACCTTCGCGAGCCCCCCAAGAAGCGTCGGTTCTTGCCGGTCGCTGTCGCACTGGCGGCGGTCGCCTTGCTTGCGGTGATCTTGCTGGGCGCGTTGGGGCAGCTCGAGTCGGGCACTCCGCTGGGGAACGCCTTGGCGTCCCTCATGGGATCAGATCAACCCGATGCCCAAGACAGCGACGAGCCCGGAGCCAAACCGGTGGAAGGACCGGCCGAAGAGCCGGGTACCAAGCCGCCCGAAGAGCCGGGCACCAAGCCGCCCGAAGAGCCGGGCACCAAGCCGGCCGAAGAGCCGGGCACCAAGCCGCCCGAAGAGCCGGGCACCGAGCCGCCCGAAGAGCCGGGGACCGAGCCACCCGAGGAGCCGGGGACCGAGCCACCCGAGGAGCCGGGGACTGAGCCGCCCGAGGAGCCGGGGACCGAGCCACCCGAGGAGCCGGAAATCGTTCCGCTCCCGGGGCCGCCCAAGGGGATGGCCGGACTGATGTCGGAGAAGCAGGTGCTGCTGCGGTTCGACTCTGAGGGGGGCCGCTGGCAGCGAGTGCCTCAACAGGGAATCGTGACTGCGGGACAGAAGTTGCTGGCGCTGCCGACGTATCGTCCGTTGCTTGCGCTGATGAGCGCCGAGGTCGCCACCAAGTTGATAGACGGTGCCCAGGCCGAACTGCTGCCGACCGACGCTGCGGGCGTGCCGGGGTTGAAGGTTGACTATGGGCGCCTCGTGATGCGCACGGTCGGGAAGCCGGAAGCCCGGGTCCGACTCCAGGTCGGCAATCGGAGTGGCCTGATCACCTTCGCCGATGCCGAATCCGTCGTGGCCTTGGAGGTCATCCCGGTTCATATTCCGGGCACCGATCCGGAAGCCGAGCCCAGGTCGGTGGTGGCTGACATGTACGCTCAGACCGGGCAGATTCTTTGGGACGAAGAAGGCGGCGAACAGACCGTGCGCGTCGCGGCGGGCAATTGGGTGATGCTTAGCCAGCAGCCCACCCAGCCGCCGGCCCCGGTGGAGGAGTTTCCCAAATGGGTAACGGGAGAAGATATGGGTTCACTAGAGAAGAGGGCCGAATGGGGGGCTTCCGACTTCCTGGCAAGGGAACTTCAGGTGGACCGCTCTGCCCGCCTCGGCACCCGGGTGGTGCTGATGGAACTGAACGAGCACCCGCATAAAGAGAAGCGCTGGTTGGCCGCACGCTGCCTGGGATACATCGGTGATTTCGGTCCGTTGGTGGCCGCACTGAATGACGCGGATCACCCACCGGTTTGGACGGACGAGTCCATCGAACACCTCCGGGCGGCCGTAGCACGAAGCCCCCAGACGGCCGCCCGCGTCCGCGAGGCCATGGAAAAACAGTACGGACAAGACGCCGCCAAGCTGTATCGCATGCTCTGGGGCTATACGCTGAAGGGCCTTAAGGACGGGCGTGAGGCCGAAAAACTGGTCGAATACCTCGTCCATGAAACGCTCGCCATGCGGACGCTCAGTTTCTGGAACCTCAGGGAGATCTTCGGATTGGGACTTCTCTACCAACCCACGGAAAGCGAGGCCAGACGACGGGCCCATGCTCGGACGTGGAGCCAGCGGCTGGAGTCCGGGGAGATCTGGACCAAGGTGTCCAAGGGGAGTCGCACGGCCCCGGCGGAACAGACGCCACCGCCCGAGGACGCCGAACAGCAGCCCTAACGCGGCAGAATTGGGGCAGTCCCCCAGATGCTCCAACCTCGATCTCGAAAGGGGACAATCCCATTTGCGCTTCGCGAAAACCGGGACAGCCCCCAAGATGTTCCAACCTGATCTTGGGTACATCTGTGCCGCGGCGGTGTCCATCGTGTTGTAGGTGGTCACTTGATCGACTACGAGCACGGCCGGGGCAGGGCATCAACAAGCCAGGCCGGCGGTCCAGGGCGTTCGCTGCCGGCGGCATCAAGGCAAGCCGTCCCTGTGGATGACGGCTTTGGCGGGTGATGCCGATATGACCGGCCACGTCAGGGCCAGCGAGGTCTCGGGGGCATGCCACCGCCCGGCTGATGGACCTGCGAACCCCCCCGGGGACGCCCGCGGTCGCCAGTTTTCTTTCGCCCCCCCTTGCGCAAAAGCAGCGAGGAGCTAAACTGGGATGGATGGGAGAATGCTGTTGCGGAGTCGCTCGGCTTTGCGTTTGTCAAGCTCGGGATGCGTCGCTAAAATGGAGGGCTTGGTTGTCGGCGGAATCCAGCCAAGCAGGACTTCGGTGCGGGCCTCGGACCAAGGAGCTGACTAGGTGCAGATTGAGATTTCGACTCGGCACGGGCAGGTGAGCGAACAAACTCAGGCCAAGATCACAGACAAGGTGGAGAAACTATCCCGCTTTTTTGATCGCATCAGTGCAATCGAGGTGACCGTCGACTTGGAACACCGGGAGGCACCCAGTGTCGATTTGCGGGTATCGGCCAAGCACAAGCACGATTTTGTGGCCACCACGCGGTCGGACAACCTGATGGCTGCGATTGACAACGTGGTCGAGAAGATGGAGCAGCAATTGCGCAAGTATAAACAGAAGGTTCAAGGCCGCCACCGTGGCTCCGGGCACCGGCAACAGAGAGCACCCAGCGAAGCGGAGCCGGAAAACCTGTGAGCCTGCAACGTGCACGGCGGCCGCCGAGTGGGCCATGTGGCCGGGCCTCCCAACGGCGGGACATGGAACTTGCCCCGCCCAGCCATCGGGAAGACATGGATATGCCCTCCCGAATGACCGGGTGGGCGTGTAACACCGGGCGAGTAGAAGGGAGAATTCCTGCATGAAGTTTGCCGACTTTGTTAGTCCTGAGGCTATCTGCGCCCAATTGACCGCTACCGACAAAGAAGGGGCCATTCGGGAAATGGCCCAGGCCTTGCTCAAGGCGGGAAGAATCGAGGCCGACGAACTGGAAAGCATCGTCAAGGCGATCCTCAAACGCGAAGAGCTCGGCAGCACGGGCATCGGTCGCGGAGTGGCCGTCCCGCACACCAAGCATCCCAGTGTCGCCCGCTTGGTGGGAACCGTCGCCGTCAGCAGCCAAGGCGTCGATTTCGCCAGCCTCGACGGGGAGACCGTCCAACTGTTTTTCCTGTTGATTTCGCCGCCCGATTGTCCGGGCGATCACCTCAGGGCCCTGGAAAACATCTCGCGCCGGTTGCGCGATGACACCTTTTGCAGGTTCCTCAAACAGGCCAAGAGTGCCGAAGACATCCAGCAGCTATTGGACGAAGCCGACAACAACCAGTTCGCGTGATAACCGCCGTCCGCCGGGAGTTGACGGTTCGGGAAGCTTCCGGAGCGGACCGGGGCCAGGTGGCTTTCGGTGCGGTTGCTCCCGTTAGGCAGGCAATCAAATAGGTTGATGAGGCAAGTTCTCAACCCGTCGACGGTCTCCACGCGACCGGCGGCCGGATTAACAGAATAAGAGAAGCTGTCCCCGAGTGATGTGCCAACCCAAGATAACCCGAACCGTTGACGTCACCAACCCGGCTGGGATCCACCTCCGGGCTGCCACGTCGATCGCCGAGTTGGTGCGCCGGTTCGATTCTAGGGTGCTGCTGATCAAGGACGCGGAGCGGGTGGACAGCACCGACGTATTGCAAATCAGCTCGCTGGGTACCAAACCCGGTGAGCAGGTCTCCTTCGAGGCCGTCGGCTGCGACGCGGAAGAAGCCCTCGACGCGCTGGTGCAGTTGTTCGCCGACAACTTCGGGGAGAGCGAACAGCCAATAGAAGAGGCGGAAAATCCGCAGTA
Source organism: uncultured Planctomycetaceae bacterium (assembly GCA_964618095.1). Taxonomy (GTDB): domain Bacteria; phylum Planctomycetota; class Planctomycetia; order Pirellulales; family Thermoguttaceae; genus CAZUAM01. Next base: position 6,606 of record CAZUAM010000083.1, read on the forward strand.
GGGGAGCAAGGCGTCCCGCCACCGAAGCGGGCAGGCACGGCGGTCCTCCTGCTGCATGGTTCCTCCGTAGAAAAGACACAGAGCCCACGTCAAGCGGCGGCAAGTCCGACCGATCAGTTGCCCCCGGGCGAAGTGATCGCGGGCCGCCGCGCGGTGAAGGATCCGCATGCAACAACTCCAGGGTATCGCCGTTTCGCCGGGCGTAGTGATCGGCGAAGCGCTGGTGATGGACAACGAGGGTTTTCGCATCCCTCGCCGCTTCGTCACCCGCGACGCGGTTGAGGACGAGCTGGAGCGGCTGGACAAGGCAATCGCGGCCGCAGGCCGGGAAATCGCTAGCAATCGCGAAGCCGTCTCCCAGGAACTGGGCGAAAAGTACGGCGCGATCTTCGAAGCCCACCTCCAAATGCTCCAAGACTCCCGTCTGCGCAGCGAACTGGAAGAAATGATCCGTCAGCGGCATTACTCCCCGGAATACGCCGTCAGCCGCACCCTGCGCCGCTACGCCCAGGTCTTCCAGAGGCTGGAAAGCCCGTACCTGGCCGAGAGGGTCCATGACATCTTCGACATCGAAAAACGGCTGCTGCGCCACCTGCTGGGACGCCGCCGCGAGGGAATCTCGCATCTGACCTCCTCGGTGCTCGTGCTGGCCCGTAACCTCACCCCCAGTGAAACGGCCAACCTCGACCGCCGGTTCGTGCTGGGTTTCGTGACCGAGGTGGGTGGTCCGGGAAGCCATACGGCCATCGTGGCCGAGGCCCTGGAGATTCCCGCCGTGGTTGGCACCGGACCGTTCCTGACCGAGGTCTCCGGTGGCGACCAGGTGATCATCGACGGGGACCGGGGCCTGGTGATCCTCCAGCCCGACGAGGAAGCCCTCGCCCGATACCAAATCCAACTCGAAGAAATCCGCTCCCTGGCCGCTCGCCTGGAGCCGCTGCGGGAGCTGCCGGCCGAGACCGCCGACGGCGTCCGACTGCAATTGCTGGGCAACATCGAGTTCCCCTACGAGGTCGATTACTGCGTCGATCGGGGGGCAGATGGGGTGGGACTCTATCGAACCGAGTTCCTCTACCTGGGCAGCGAGACCGAACCGACCGAGGAAGTCCACTACCAGGCATATTCCCAGGTGGTCCGCGCAATGGGCGAGAAGCCGGTCACCATCCGTACCTTCGACCTGGGAGCCGACAAGGTACCTCACCTACCCCAACCCGAGGACGAACGCAACCCGTTCCTCGGGCTGCGAAGCATCCGGCTGGCCTTGAGGAACCTGCCGCTGTTTCGGACGCAATTGCGTGCGGCATTGCGGGCGAGCGTCCTGGGGAACGTGCGGATCATGTTTCCGCTGGTCTCCACGCTGCTGGAGTTGCGGCAGGCCAAGATGGTGCTGGCCGACGTGATGGAGGATCTGGAAGAACGTGGAATCGAGTTCGACCGCGAGGTGGCCATCGGCATGATGGTCGAGGTCCCCGCAGCCGTGATGATGATCGACCGCTTCGTGGACGAGGTCGACTTCCTGAGCATCGGAACCAACGACTTGATCCAGTACACCCTGGCGGTCGACCGGAGCAACAAAGACGTGGTCAGCCTGTACAACGCCGCCGACCCGGCCGTCCTCAAACTGATATCCTGGGCCGTGCAGGCGGCCGACCGCAAGTCGGTACCCATCAATTTGTGCGGGCAGATGAGCGGCAGCCCAACCTACACCATGCTGTTGCTGGGCTTAGGCTTGCGGCGGTTCAGCGTGACCCCCAGCGCGATTCCGGAAATCAAGAACGTCTGTCGAAGCGTAACCATCGAGCAATGCCGGGCCGTGGCCGACCGCGCCCTGTCGATGGAAAACGCCCGTGACATCAAAAGCTACGTCAAAGAGGAACTGAAGAAGCGGGTGCCGGAGTTTGCCCAGTAAAGGCTGAAGAACGGATGAAACAGCGACTGTTTAACGGGGATTACTCATGAGCGTGCCACGGCCGTGTCGGCCGTGTTGCCGTGGGTACACCGGCAGATCTGGTGCACGGCTGACACAGCCGTGGCACCCGAGAGCCGACCCGACGATGGTCCCGTGAATAATGCGGGTTTAGCGGCCGCCGCCACGGCGGCCCGGACAATCGGAACATCATCAGAGGCGGCTGCGGTCGCCGATAGATTTCAAACCAATCTCGAAGGAAACAAGTTATCGGCTTTTCCGGCACTGAGGGCAGTGGCGGAGGAATCAAAACAGTTGTCCGCCGCGAATCAGCGTGGCGGGAGATACAAAAGGCTTCTCCGCCACCAACGGCAGTGGCGGGGAGATTCGAACTGATGGTTCGACAACGAGTACGCATGCGGTTCTGCAAGCAGGGAGACCTGCGCCTGATCGGCCACCGCGACCTGATGCGCTGCCTGGAGCGGCTGTTTCGCCGCGCCGGGCTGCCCCTGGCTATGAGCCAGGGGTTCCATCCCAAACCGCGGATGACCTTCCCCTCGGCCCTGGCGCTGGGTATCGAAGGTGTGGACGAAGTCCTGGAACTCGAGCTGACCGAATCCCCTCCCGCCGAGGAACTCCTTCAGCGGCTAACGCCACACGCCCCCCCGGGGCTTGGGCTGAAGTCGGCCGAAGTCCTCCCGGAAGGCGCCAAGAAGGCCCGGGTCCGCAGCTTCTCCTACCAGGTGCCGATCCCAGGGCGGCCCCGCGTCGGCCTGGCGGAGAAGATCGACCACCTGATGGCCGCTTCGAGCTGCCCAATCCGACGTCCCAATCGGCGTACAACCGTCGATCTGCGTCCCCTCCTGGAGGAGCTGTCGGTCGAGGAAGGGGTGCTTAGGATGCGGCTGCGGGCCGGCAGCGGGGCGTCCGCCGGACCCTGGGACGTGCTCGCCGCGCTGGGCCTGTCCGACCTGGGGCTAGAGGGAGTTCCTCTGAGGCGCACCACCGTGGAGATCCAGTCATGATCCCCTCCCGCCGCCTGCCCGGCCGATGCCCCCAGGGCCCGAACCAACTGCGCACTTGCCTGACTTGCCGAGTAAGAAAGCGACAATATGAAGCAGGAAATGTTGATCAACGTATCGCAGCCGGAAGAATGCCGGATCGCGATCGTTGAAGACGGAGTCTTGGAAGAGCTCTACATCGAACGAACTGGACAGGACAGTTACGTAGGAAACATCTACAAGGGAGTCGTCGTCAACCTGGAACCGAGCATCCAGGCGGCGTTTGTGGATTTCGGGGTGGGCCGAAACGGCTTCCTGCACATCAGCGACGTCGAGCCCCAATACTTCCGCCAGGGAGGCTACGAGCCGCCCCATCCCGCCGACTCCGGCGGCTCCCGGCGGAGTAACCACCGGGGGGCCGAGGCCTCCGTGGACGACGAGGTCGAAGAAGGCCCGGACGACGAACCGCTGCGGCAGCGAGCCTATCGCCCCGGCGGCCGGCCTCGCTTCAAACCGCCCATCCAGGAGGTGCTCCGCCGAGGCGATGAAGTCCTGGTTCAGGTGATCAAAGAAGGCATCGGCACCAAGGGACCCACGTTGTCGACCTACATCAGCATTCCGGGAAGATACCTGGTGCTGATGCCGGCGCTGGGCCGGATCGGCGTCTCCCGAAAAATCGAGGACGACGAAACCCGCCGCCGACTGCGGGCGGTAATGCTGGAACTCAACCCGCCAAAGGGCCTGGGGTTCATCGTCCGCACCGCCGGATCCGACCGCACCAAGAGGGAACTCTCCCGCGACCTGGCCTACCTCCTGCGGCTGTGGAAGGTCATCGTGCGGCGAATCAAGAAGCTCCCCGCACCGGTCGACATCTACGAAGAAAGCGATATGATCATCCGCACCATTCGCGATATCTTCACCGGCGACGTGGATACGATCTACATCGACGAGCCCTCGGCCCACGAGCGGGCCAAGGAATTCCTCCAACTGGTCATGCCCCGATACGTCAACCGCCTGCAATTCTACCAAGGCAAGGAACCGCTGTTCCACAAGTACCGCCTGGACGAAGAAATCGCCAAGATGTATCGGCGCGAAGTGCCCCTGAAGGCCGGCGGGTCGATCGTGATCGATCAGACCGAAGCCCTGGTGGCCATCGACGTCAACAGCGGGAACTTCCGGGCGGACGATTCGGCCGAAGAAACCGCCTACCAGATGAACCTCCTGGCCGCCAAGGAAATCGCCCGGCAAATCCGCCTCCGCGACCTCGGCGGCGTGGTCGTCAACGATTTCATCGACATGCGGAAGGAGAAGCACCGCCGGGGCGTGGAACGCGCCCTGCGCGACGCGGTGCGCCGCGATCGGTCCAGGATCAAGATCCTGCGGACCAGCCCCTTCGGACTGGTCGAGATGACCCGCCAGCGGATCCGCCCCAGCCTCAAACGGAGCATCTTTACCGACTGCCCCGGATGCCGAGGCACCGGAGTGGTCAAGACGCCCGAAAGCATGGCCATCGAAGTCGTCCGCCTGCTGATCCTCGCCAGCCAACACGCGGAGATTACCCACATTGCGGTCACGGTGGCCGAAGACGTGGCCAACTATCTGAACAACCGGAAACGCCGCGAGCTGGCCAGACTGGAAGACGAAGGCAACATGACGGTCCAAATCCTTGAGGCAAAAGGAGTTCCGCCGGAACACCTGGTCTTCCGGTGCCGCGATGCCGAGCAACGGGAGGTGAGATTCTCCCCGCCGTAGGCCTTGATCCGCCCCGCGGTGATCCGGTAGATTGAGTAGTTCCCGCTCCGTGAAAGTGCTGCCAAGTGATGGTCCCCGCCGGAAGGCGGGGCTACTCGCACCGGTGGGAATCTCGGGAAACCCCACCATTTATGGGTTGCCCAAGAACAAGTTCGCACTCTTGCATTCGCTGATCGCCCCGCAGGGGTCTCTACTCCAAAGAGCCAGATCGGTCCAGCCAGACAGGACGCACGATGTACGCAATCTTCGAGGACGGCGGACGCCAATTCAAAGTCGACGAAGGCCAGGAGATCGAGGTCGACTACCGCGAAGTGTCCAGGGGCGACGAACTGAGGTTCGACAGCGTCCTGGCCTATCGTGACGAGGACGGCCTGAAGGTCGGACGGCCGACCCTCGAATCGGCCGCGGTCATGGCCGAGGTGCTCACGGTCAGCCGGGGGCCGAAACTGGTCGTCCAAAAACTCCGCCGGCGCAAGAACTCCCGGACCAGGACCGGCCACCGGCAGCTCTACACCCGAGTGAAAATCACCAAGATCGAACTCGGCTGAGCCCCTTCAGCGAGTTTTTTCCCAAAAAGGACCTTGCCGGACGCTAATAAATAGTAATAATACGTATTAGTATTAAGGAGCGCCGCCGATGGGCCGCGGAAGATTTCAGAGAAACACCCGCCAACGCGAGGTCATCCTGGAAGAACTCCGCAACCTCAGCTCGCACCCCACTGCGGTGGGGCTGTACGAAATTGTCCGGCGCCGCCTGCCGAGGATCAGCCTGGGTACGGTGTATCGAAACCTGGAGCTGTTCGCCGAGATGGGGACGATTCAGAAGCTGGACCTGGCCGGCTCCCAGGCCCGGTTCGACGGGAACGTGGACCGCCACCACCACGTACGCTGCACCGGCTGCGGGCGGGTGGACGACGTGCCCGGAGCGCCCCTTGATTTGGCACGGGCTAAGTACAATGATTGCAGTGGATACGAACTCCTCGGCTACCGGCTGGAGTTCGTGGGGATCTGCCCCGGTTGTCGGGAGCAGTCAAGTAGGTCACGTGACTCATGAGAGGAGATTTGATCATGTTGAATCCCGAGATTCAGGATGCGTTCAATAAGCAGATCAACGCCGAGTTGCACTCCGCCTACCTGTATCTCTCGATGTCCGCCCACTTTGAGGCCCAGAGCCTTGCAGGGATGGCCAATTGGATGAGGATCCAGGCCCAGGAGGAGACAGGGCACGCGATGAGGTTCTACAACTTCATCAACGAGCGGGACGGCCGGGTGACTCTGACCGGGATCGAGGGCCCCAAGACAGAGTGGAGCTCCCCGTTGGAGGTCTTCCAAGACGCCTACGAGCATGAGCAGAAGATCACGGCCATGATCAACGATCTGTCCAGTCTGTCCGCCAGCTTGAAGGATCACGCTGCCCACAACTTCCTGGAGTGGTTCGTTGCCGAGCAGGTGGAGGAAGAGAACGCGGTGCGAACGATCGTGGATCAACTCAAGCTGGTGGGTGAGGACGGCGTGGGGCAATTCATCCTGGACGGGCAACTGGGCCAGCGAACGGCTGCGCCCGCCGAGGCCCAATAAATCACCGCCGTCGCCCCCGGCAACAACGGTCATCATTCCAACCCTTTATCCGGGAAGGAGTCAGACGATGTCTACTCTGGTCACAAAAGAAGCACCCGATTTTACGGCCCAAGCAGTGATGGCCGACAACTCGTTCGCCGAGCTGACGCTCTCGTCGTACCGCGGCAAGTACGTGATCCTGTTCTTCTATCCGCTGGACTTTACTTTCGTCTGTCCGTCGGAGATCATCGCGTTCGACGCGGCGCTGGCGAAGTTCGAGGCCAAGGACGCGGTGGTGATCGGCGTCTCGGTAGACTCCCACTACACGCACTTTGCCTGGAAAAACACTCCGCACGACGAGGGTGGCATCGGGCCGATCAAATACCCGCTGGTCGCCGACCTGAACAAGAGCATCTCGCGAGATTACGGCGTGCTTATCGAATCGGGCGACGATGCCGGCGTGGCGCTACGAGGGCTGTTTCTGATCGACAAGGAAGGGATCGTCCGCCATGCTTTGGTCAACGACCTCCCGTTGGGACGCAGCGTGGAGGAGGCGCTGCGGATTCTGGACGCGTTGCGGTTCCACGAGGAGCACGGGGAGGTCTGTCCGGCCAACTGGCGGGAAGGTGAAGCAGCCATGACGCCCACGGCCGAGGGCGTCGCCAAGTATCTGGCGGAGCACGCGAAGTAGCGGGGCGTCGGCAAGTGCGATCGGGGCAGCAGGCCTCACAATGGTTGAGATCTTCGCAGGAATCCTGGAAGTTGCCCGGGCAAGTTGGCTTGTTCTCGGGCAGATGTCGCCGTACCTGCTGTTCGGTTTCCTGGTGGCGGGGATCCTCTCGGTGTGCGTCTCGCCGGCGTGGGTGGAGCGGCACCTGGGCCGGCCCGGTTTGGGCTCGGTGTTGAAGGCCTCGCTGTTCGGCGTGCCGCTGCCGTTGTGCTCCTGCGGGGTGATCCCGGTCTCGGCGTCGATTCGCCGACACGGCGCCAGCCGCTCGGCGACCACGGCCTTCCTGCTCTCCACGCCGCAGACGGGTGTGGACAGTATCGCCGTCACCTTCGGATCGCTGGGTTCGGTATTCGCGATCTTCCGCCCGATTGCGGCCCTGTTGACCGGATTGATCGGCGGCGGCCTGGTGCAACTCTTCGACAAGTCCGACCGGCCCGATCCCACGGAGGAGCCGAGCGCGCCCCGCTGTGAGGAGGCCTGTTGTGCGAGCACGGGTTCACGAAGCGTTCTGCTGCGCGTGCTGCACTACGGATTCGTGACCCTGCCGCGCGACATCGGCGTGGCGTTGCTGGTGGGGGTGTTGATCGCGGGGGCCATGGCGGCCCTGGTGCAGCCGGATCAATGGAAGCTGGGCGACGGGATCCTGGCGATTCTGCTGCTGATGGCGGCCAGCGTGCCCATCTACGTCTGCGCGACGGCCTCAGTGCCGATTGCCTACGCCTTGGTGTACGTGGGCGTCTCCCCCGGCGCAGCCCTGGCATTCCTGATCGCCGGACCGGCGACCAACGGCGCCACGTTTACCACGGTCTGGAAGTTTCTGGGCCGGCGAACCGCCCTGCTGTATCTGCTGACCGTTGCCCTGGGCGCCGTCGCGTCCGGCCTGCTGCTCGATTGGCTCTTCCCGGACTTGAAAGCGTCGATCCCGAGACTCGGCGCACCGGCAGATCAAACCGGCGAGCACAATCATGGAACCCCCGAGTTGAGTTGGTCGATCCACGTCGGGGCCGTGGCGCTGCTGACGGTCCTGGTGATCTCTTCCAGGACGATGGCACGCTTGCTCAACAGAGCAGGAGACGTGGAAAAGAAAGAGGTCGAGGCCGGTGGTTCCGATGCCCCACAACGGCTCGAGCTGGTGGTTACCGGGATGACGTGCAGCCACTGCGCCGAGAATGTCCGGCGAGCGCTGACCGAATGCGACGGCGTCAGCTCGGTGGAGGCGAACCTGGCCCGCGGCCGGGCCGTGGTCACCGGCGATCGCTTCGATCAGAAGCAACTGGCGGCCGCAGTGGCCGAACTGGGATATGCCGCAAGCCTGCCCGAAGAAGGAACGTCATGAACACCACGCTGCGCGAAGGCATCGACTGGGTCGGATACCTGGACTGGACGGTCCGTGACTTTCACGGCTATCACACCGAGCGCGGCACCAGCTACAACGCCTACCTGGTCCGCGACGAGAAAACGGCACTGATCGACACGGTCAAGGCGCCCTGCACGGACCGGCTGCTGAAGAACCTCGCGGCACTGACCGACCCAAGCAACGTTGATTACGTCATCTGCAACCACGCCGAGCCCGACCATACGGGCGCCCTGCCGCGCGTGATGGAAGCCTTGTCCCGCGCGACGCTGGTATGCAACAAGAGGTGCCAAAGCACCTTGTCGCAATACTACGACACGTCGCCTTGGAAGATCCGGCTGGTGGCCACCGGCGAGGTGCTACCGCTGGGGAGGCGGGCGCTGCACTTTGTGGAGACCCCCATGGTGCACTGGCCGGAATCGATGTTCACGTACGTTCCCGAAGAGAAGCTGCTCTTCTCGATGGACGCCTTCGGACAGCACTACGCCAGCTCAGAGCGGTTTGATGATGAGGTTTCTCTGTGCACGCTGATCGAGGAGGCCAAGGCATATTACGCCAATATCGTGATGCCGCTGGGCAAACCGGTGGCGGCGTGTCTGAAAAAGGCCGCGGGGCTCGAGATCGAGATGATCGCGCCCGCCCACGGCGTGATCTGGCGGAGCCGGGCGGCCGAGATCCTCAAGGCGTACGAGGACTGGTCCGTTTGCCGACCCAAGCCCAAGGTGCTGGTGATTTACGACACGATGTGGGGAAGCACCGCCGCAATGGCCGGGGAGATCCTCAAAGGGGCATCGCTGCCGGGGGTGGAAGCCAAGCTGATCCACGTCCGCCGCTCGAACCTCACCCAAATCGCCACCGAGGTGCTCGACGCCGCCGCGGTGGCCTTCGGCTCCGCCACGCTCAACCGGGAGATGATGCCCATGGCCGCCGCCGTGCTGAGCTATCTGGGCGGGCTGCGGCCGGTGGGCAAGGCCGGCTTGGCGTTTGGCTCCTACGGCTGGGGTCCGGGCGGGGCGGAGGCCGTCGACGCCGCGCTGCGGGTG
>CAZUAM010000084.1:0-15896 GCA_964618095.1 uncultured Planctomycetaceae bacterium
GCGGCGACTGTGTGGGCCAAAAACGTGCCGCATTGCGCTGTCGCCGACAGAGTCGCCTCCCACACAAAAACGCGACGTTGTTTATCGGCCACTCCTTACCGGGCCGCGTCGTCGGCCGCGGCTTCCAGGCCAAAGAGGTCGATGAACTCCCAGCCCCGGTCGAATGCGCAAGGCGGGGCCGTCTGCCCCGGATGGGCCGCAAGAAACTCGTCCGTAAACGCGTGCGTGAGAACGTCGCCTTCCAGGTGCTCGAAGACGGGAAGGTCCAGGGCATAGAGAATGGTGGGAGCGACGTCCAGGGGGGTGACCTGCCCAATATGTACGCCGCGTTTCGCTCCGGGGCCGGCGATCAGCAACAGGCCGTTGCCGCGGAGGCCGGGACCGTTGTTCGCGGAAACGCCGGCTGGATGCGGTGGCTGGCCGCGGGCCGCAACCAGCACCAGCCACGTCCGCCCGTCCAATTTGCCAAGGAGGGATTCCAGTTGCTCGTCGATGACCTGGTATATCTTGGCGATCTCTGCGTGTTCGGGTGCGTCGTCCCCCGAAGACGCAACCGGCACACGACCGGTCACTGTGAACACGTGCGCGCGAAGCGTCCAGTCCTCCTGCTTCGCCAGGTCGGCGGCGACTTGCCACCGTGCGCGTGCCGTCGCGGCGGGGTTGCCGGGCGGTTCCTCGAGCGGGTAGGGCACGTCCGGCGGTTGCACCTCCGCAACCAGCGACCGGGGGTAGGCGATCCGGGGATTGCGCGGGACGGGCAGCGTCGAAGAGCGACGATCCGGCAGGGCGGAAATCATCCGCCCCCACAACGGCTCCGAAGGATACGTACCCGGCACGTTCGTCACCACGCTTCGCAGACCGAGGTAGTCATTGACGTTCCATAAGGCAGCAGCGCGCCGGTAAGTCGAGAGTACGCGGGCACGGCTGTCCAGGCGATGTGTGGCGGGTGAGCAGCCGGTGACGATGCTGGTCCAGAAGACCGGCGGGACGCCGAGAAGATCTGTGCCGGCGGCTCCCAGGCTTTCGCGGGTGACGCGCAGGTCGGCCCGGGCACCGGTCCGCAGCAGGGCTTCGAGGTTGGGCATCCTCTTGCGTTGGACCATCCGATCCAGCGTGTCCGCCGTGGTCCCGTCGATCCCTATCAGGATGATCCGCTGCGAGGTGACTTCGGGGCTCTGGTACCAAAACGTCCGCCATAGCGGGGGCGACTTGAAGTAACTGCGGTTGATCTGCACAAAGGAGACGACGTGAACCGCGAGGTAGACCAGCATCAGCGGGACCGCGATCCGACCCCAAGGCCGCTGGCACGCCTGCGCCAAGCGGCAGCCGGCGAAGACCAAGGCCGGAATCAGGCAGAGCGCGGAGAAATAGAACGGAAGGAACAGGAACCGCGTATAGATCAGCATGGTAAACAGCGTGGTAAAGAGGAAGACCGTCAGCAGCAGTCTCTCCCAACACGCCCGCCCGCGCCGGAGGAACGTGACGGTACAGCCGAGCAGCAGGAGCCCCTCGGCCCAATGCATCATGGGCCATTCATACCAGCCCGGGAACGACATGGGTGCTCCGCGGTTTTTCCCGGTCCAGACTTCTTCGCCCACCAGCGGTTCGATCAGCTCACCGAGAAAGAAGGCGAAGGGGCGGAGGCTGATCCCGCCCGCCTGCATCGCCTGGCGAGCCACGTACCGCAACGACATCGACTGGCCGGTGAGGTTCCAGTAGATTTCGTGTGAGACTGCCATCACGGCCAAGAGTAGTGAGGCGTAGACGCACGGGCGTCGTAGCCATGGCCGGTAGCGTCGATGGAGAAGCAGGAAGAGGAAGTAACAGATCGGCAGGAGCAGCATCGCTTCCTTGGCCAGGAATCCCACCCCCAGGACAATCCCGTTGAGCAGAACGGCCCAGCGGCGGCCGGTTTGCAGGGCGTGCCAGAAGAGGATCAGCGAGAGGGTAGCGGCCGTGAGGAAGAGCGTATCCATCACGGCGAGTCGCGACCAGGCCACGTGGAACTGGTTCACGGCGGCCAGGGTCATGGCCGCCAGCGCCGGGCCGCGCCCCGCCACCATCCTCGCCAGGCCGTAAACGGCCAGCAGACCCAGCGACCCCACGCAGACGTTCAGGAACCGCCAGGCGGCCGGCGTATCGCCGAGGATCGCGCTGCTGGCCTTCATCAGGTACATTTGCAGCAAGGGATGGTCGTTGTAGCCCGGCCCCTTCAAGTCGAGCGATTTCGGGTTGAAGGAGAGCTCCTCGGCGATCCGTACGAAGAGTCGCTCGCTCTGGATCAGGGGGACGGTGGTGCTGGCATACAGCCGCAGCAGGAAGCCGCCGAGAAACACCGCGGCCACGGCCAGGCCGTGGATGCAGCTTGCGCGGAGGATGCCAGGTTTCATCGCTTCCACCCCCGGACCAGGGAGCGCGCCGTCAGGCGCAGCCGGGCGAGCCCTTTCAGGTTCTGCCAGATGGCGATGGGGATATTCACCCGCGTGTCGAGATCTTCTACCCAGGTGATGGGGACGGTGCGGATCGTCAGGCCGGCGTACTCGGCCAGGACGAGCAGTTCGGTGTCGAAGAACCACTCTTGGTCCTTAACCAGCGGCAGCAACCGCCGGACGGTTTCGATCCGCACGCCCTTGAACCCGCACTGCGCGTCGTCGAAGCTTCGCGTGCGGAGCATCCAGCGGGTCAGCGCGTTATAGCCGCGGGAGAGGATTTCGCGTTTGAGGCAGCGGGTGATCCTGGACTGCGGATGCAGGCGAGAGCCGGTAACCACGTCGGCGCCTTGGCGGAGCGAGTTCACGACTTGCGGCACGGCGGCCAGGTCGGTAGAGAGGTCCGCGTCCATGTAGACGGAGAACTCGGCGCGGGTCTCGCTCCAGGTTTTGCGTAGCGCCCGGCCCCGACCCTTGGCGTCCAGGTGCAGCAACGTCACGTAGGGGAGCTGCTCGGCAAGCCGCCGGCCGATGGCCCGGGTGTCGTCCGTGGAACCGTTGTTGACCACCACGATCTGCCAGCGGAAGTCACCACAATCGGCCATGGTCGCGGCAAGCCGCCCAACCGAGTGCTCTAACACGCCGGCTTCGTTGTAGACCGGAATGACCAGGTCAACCAGATCATGGCAGATTGCTGTCACGTCAAGGAGCCCGTGGCATCGGGCTGCGCGGCGGGTGGCCTCATTTCAGCGACTTCAGCAGTCTCTTGTAGGCCGGGCGTTCGAGTGGCTCCAGCATCTCGGCCTGGAGGCCCAACTGCTGGGCCTTTTTCATGGCGTTGCGGGCGGCCTCCCGCTGCCCACTCTGTTGATAGGCCCGGGCCTGATGGAAGCACCGGACCGGCGTGGGCTGGTCGGCGATTGCCTTTTTCAGGTCATCGAGCGCCTTCTGAGGTTGGCCCAGGGCCATGTAGACGGTTGCCCGCGAGTCCAGCAGCGGCGCAGCCGGCCCGGCCAGTCGGATGGCTTGGTTGGCAAGCTTGAGGGCCTCTGGGAGCTTGGTTTTTTGAAGGGCCAGCATCACGGCCAGGTTGTTCATTGCCCGAAAAGCTCTGCTGTTTTTCCGGATCACCTCGCGGTAGAACGCCTCGGCCTCGGCGTAGCGCTCCTGCGAGGCACAGGCCTGGGCCAGCACCAGCAGCAGGGGGATCGGCCGGTCGAACCTCTTCAAGGCAGCCTGCAACACTTTTTCCATCCGTTGGAGCTGTTCCGGCGTTGCCGCGGGGTTTCCCAGCAAGGAGGTGCTTGCTGCGGCCGTGGTAACGGGGTCGCTATCGCTCCAAATGGACTCGAGCAAGCGGAGGGCTTCCTCGATTCGGTCTTGCCGCCCCAGGAACAGCACCAGGAACCACTCTTGTCCGGGGCGTTGACGGACGTACTTCCGGTAGAGCGTTTCCGCGTCAAGGATAAACCGTTTGGCCATCTCTTCCGGCTCTTCCTGGCCGAGGTCCCTTAGCCGCCGGGCGAACTGTTCCAGGTTGAGGGCGACCAGGCGCGATCGTTCCGCCTCATCGGCCGGCCGGGTATCGGACTTGCCGACGAAGCGGTTCAGCAGGTCGAGTGCTTGAACGTATTGACCGTGCTGGAACAACAATTCTGCCCGGAAGCTCGTGGTCGTAATGAGGTCTCTGGGCGAGAACCAGTTGGGGGCGATTTCTTCGAGGCGCGCCAGCCACAATTCGGCGTCTTGAGTCTCATTGTGTTCCAGTAGTGCGTCCACATAGGCCGCCACGTACAAGGGCTGGTCCCCGTGGTCCGCCAACAGGCTCCGCATCTGGTCGCTGGCCTTGGCCCAGGCCCCTTCGGCCAGGTACAATTGCCATTCAATAAACCGATCTTGGGGTGTCTGGCTTGGCAGGTTTTTGAGTATTCGGGCGGCTTCCTGCCGTCTTGCAGCAACGGGGTCATTGGCGAGAATGTTGGCCTTGATCCGCAGGTCTTCTGCGCTGGGGCCGGCCGCGGCGAGGTTCTGCTCGATCAGATTGATTGCCTTCTTGCTGTTCTGGTACCCACCGCGAGCGCCGAAGATCTGGGCCAAGCGGCGTCTGGCCCAGATGACGTCTGCCTGGTTGCCTTTTACCTCACCGCCGATGATCTTGTCCAGTATTCTCTCCGACTGGAGGATTGCCTCGGACCGTTGGATCGGCTCGGACATCGGGTATTGGGCTTTTCGCAGGTAGAAGTCGGCGACGTAGCGAGCGACGGCGGGGTCCTGGGGAGCAGCCGCCAGGGCCTCTTCGCAATTTTGTTCTGCCAACTCCGGCTGTCCCAGGTATTCGTAAGACTGGGCCAGTGCAAGAGGTAGCTGGTCGGAAGGGATCTTGCCGCGGGCCTGTTCGAGGACGTTTGCGGCCTTTTTCGGCTGCCCGGTTCCCGCCAGGAACCGAATCAACTCCACCCAAGTCTCGGGAACCTCCTCGGCGAGATCAACCACCCGTCGTAGCGACTGCTCGGCCTCGTCGAACATTTGTCGCGCTTCTTCGGTCTGTCCCTTGCTCGTAGCACTCAGCGCTTTCGCAGCCCGGATTCGGGCGAGCGAGAAGTGGTTGCGATAGTCGTCGGAATCCGTGGCGGCTTTGCTGGCCAGTTCCAGCGCGCCGTCCAGGTCGCCCGCGCGGAACTTGATATCTCGGACCAGGCGTATCCCCTCGTCCGGAATGGGAATCTGCTGATCCTCCAGCAGGCTCACCATCTTGGCCGCCTCCGCGTAACGCCCATGTCGGTATAAGAGGTCAGCCGCCGGGAAGAGGGCGGTCGGGCGGCGGGATCCCATCTGGTTGATGGCACGAAGGTAGTCCTGAAGCGCCAGGCTGGCCTTGCCTTGTCGGAGATAGATCTGCGCGGCCAACACCACTGGAGGGGGCCAGGTAGGGTAGGACTTCCGGGCCTGGGCCAGGTGTTTCAGGGCCCGGTTCAGGAGTGGATCCCCAGCTCCCTTCGCCAGGAGTCTCAATCGAAGCGCCTCGCCGTAGCGCCAGTGGGGTCCTTTCCCCTGGACTTTCTCCACTTCCACCAGGGTTTCTTTGATGCCCGCGTCATCTCCGGAACGAAACGCGAGGTCCAGGAGTTGAAGCCGGATTTGCAGATTGTTGGGGCTCTTTTCCGCCACCCGGCGCAAGAGGCGCATGGCTTGCTGATCATCGCCGACCCGTTCTGCGCGGGTTCCCAATCCGCTCCAGAGTTGCAGGCGGTCGGCTTCGGAGAATTTCTCGGTGTTTTCCGCTAACTCCTTCAATTGGCCGCTGGTCTCTTTTCCATAGCGATTTGAGAGATACAGCGCGCGGGCAAGCCGTAGTGCGACGCTATCGCCGATTTTCTGCCGTGCTTCGTCCAAGAGGAGTTCCGCCTGATCCCACTCTTTCTTCCGTTCTGCCAGCTTGGCCAGCGCGGTCCAGTAGTCTAGCTCTTTGGGGTTCTTTTTCCGGGCCTCCAGCAGCAATTGTTCGGCTTTGGCGACGAGCTGTTGGGCCTCGGGCGAGGCGCGTTGCTGCTGGGCCTGGACGAGGAGGAGGTTCGCTCGAAAAGCTACGAGCTGGGGCGAGTCCGGAGTGATTTGACCCACTCGATCGAACAGGTCCTTGAGTTCCCGCCAGTCCCGCTCTGAGGGATCGAGTTCCAGGTTCTTACGCAACAGAGCCTCGGCCAGTTGGGGCCAGAAGTGCTCCATAGCGGCCGTGTCCATCCTCACGATTCCCCGGTATTCGTCGAGTGCCGGATCGATCTGCCCGATCTTTGCCAAGGCCGCGGCCAGACCTGCCTTAGCGCGGCGGTAGAACGGATCGGTATCCAGTGCTCTTCGGTAGGCTTTCAGCTCCTGGTCCACGTTCCCAAGCTGCCCGTAGCATCTCCCCGCCCAATAGTCGGCCTGCTTCAATAGGCTGGGCGAAGCGGCCAGGCCGCCGCGGATCTGCTCGAAGCCCAGGGTGGCCTCCCGGGAGACGTTGAGCGTACTTCCTTGCCTTCTGACTTCGTACACGGCGCCTTTATCGACTATTATCCATCTGCCATCCTCTTCAGTCGAAACGGACGGGTTGTCAGAAAGGGAGATCTGGCGGTTCTGGAAGTCCAGCCGCAGGTTTTTCGGGATGACGCCGATCTCCAATTCTCCCTGTGGCTTTGAGCTGGTGGCGAACAACGCCTTCCGATTCCGCCCTTCGACGGCCGCCAGCCACTCTCCCTGCTGGTATTCGGCGCGGGCTTGAAGGAATCCCACCCGAGGGGCAGGATATCCGGCCTTCTGTAACTCCCTGATGTAGACCCAGGCTTCCTGAATCTCACCTTCTTCAAGTAGAAGACCGGTCAGCCTCGAGAGGAGTTCCAGGTTGCGGCTGGTTGCCTTGAGCCCTCGCCGCAATGAGTTGATCGCCGCCTTTGGCTCTCCGGCTCGCAACTGAATGTCGGACGACGTCGAGTACATGCGATAGTCCGTCGGGTACAGCTTCTCCCCGTCCTTTGCATATTCGCTTGCCCGGTCGTATTCGCGTTTCCAGAGAGTGTACTGGGCAGCCAGCAGCAACGCCAGGCGGTCGTGGTCCTCCAAGACCGAGTCGTGAGCCTTTATGGCGCGTTTCACGACGGCAGAAAGGATTCCCTGTTGCGGCGCCTTCATGAGTGCGTCGCGGTCAGCGGATATCAACTCTTGCTCCGTGAAGGCGCGTTTCATCGCGTCCACCAAGACTCGATCCTTTTCAGCCAGCAACCGGGCGTCGGGGTTGTCCTCCGGCAGATCGAGCGTCTGGATTGCCTGCTTCACCGCATCCACCAGGACCTTGCGTTTGGCGGTCAGCCGCAGATCTGTGGGGTCGTCCTCAGTCTTCAGCGCGTGTCGGATCGCCTCAACCAGTACTCCGCTCTTGCCGGCCAGCGCCAGTGCGTGGCGGCCACCGGCCACCAATTGGCGGGCCTCAAGCGCGTGCTCCACGGCCTTTTCCAGCAGGCCATCCTTGGCAGCCGAGATCAGTCCAGCGCGCGCACGGAGCGCGTTGAGCGCGCGCTTCATCGCGTCCACCAGCACGCCGTGTTTGGCAGCCGCCGAGAGGACGTCGCCGTCGTCGGACGCCTCTTCTGACTGGAGGGCCTTGAGGGCTTGATCCCGGGCCTGAGTTAGGGCTGCGGGTCCCGGTGCCTCGCCTTCCACTACCCGTCTTGCGGCCAACAATAATGCATTGGGGTCATCGAGCGCCAAATTGGCGTCGTGTCTCTTCAGCGCGTCTCTGACCACTTGCACCAGGACCGGTCTTTTCTTGCTCAACAACAGGGCGTCGGGGTCGTCCTCCGCCAATTCGAGCGCCTGCACCGCTCGTTCCACGGCTCGGGCCAGGACTGCGGGTACCATGGCGTCAAGGAAGATTGGACGTCTTCTTGCGTCATCGACCGAGCTGACGCTCGTTAGGCTCGCCAAGTACCGGGCGTAGGCCAGATGTGCCTGGAACGAATCGGGATTTTTTTCCAGTAGCTCTTTCATGCATTGGTCAGCTTCCGAGGGACGATTCAGACGGTTCCGATCTGCCAACAGCCCTGCCAGGTACGTGTAGGCATCGATTCGGTCCGGCGCACTGTCGATCGCCTCTCGAAACGACTTCTCGGCCTTGTCCGTTTGGCGAGCCGCTACCTGACACCTTCCGAGCAATTCCAATAGTTCGCCGTCCTTGGGTGACTTTCGCAGGAGGGCCGTGAGGTGGGCTTCGGCGTCCGAATACCGCCGGGTCGTTGTATATATGTCAACCAGCTTGCGCCGGGCGAGCGGCCGATCTGCGTCTCGTTCCTGGCGGAGCACGCGTTCGAGCGTGCCTGTGGCCGCTTGGAGCCAGCCCCTGGCTTTCGCCACCGTTTCCTCGCGTTCTCCCCGAGGATCGCGAGGGTTGGTGCTATTGATGGTTTTTTGGAAGAGGTCGGCCTGGAGCAGGCCCAGCTTCTCCAGCACATCCGTGTCGTCGGGCTTGTAAGCGAGATACGACCGGTATTTTTCCGCGGCCTCAGTGTAGGCCCGCAGCTCATTCACCAGTATCTGTTTGACCGGCTCCCCAGCTTCGCTAGCGCGTTGTGCCTGTTCGCCGGCGCGCTGTGCCTGCTGCATTGCCTTCTCGGCCTGGTCGAGAAAGAAACCCGCGTTGCGGCGGACCTGAATGCGGTGAAGGCCCATAACCGCACCGCCAAAAACCGCCGCGCTGACTAGCAGAATCACAGCGAACCGAACATTCAACGTCTTCATGAACTCACCTCGTATCGCTGGTGACTTGTCCCCAGTTCGGACGGACCTGCCGCGGAGTAGGCGCCGGCCGGTATTCTCGGCCGGGCGAGGGCCGGCCGGTCGAAGATGATCATTGGGGAAAGCCTGACCTTGGGCGAAAACAGGCAGACCCTATCCCATCCGCGGCTGCGAGCAACGCGGGCGGATGGGAGGTTCCGACAGCCTAAACCTTTATTGTACCATCGATTTCTTCGCAGACTACCATCTCGCAGGGCCAGAGACGGCCGGGAGATGCCAATGCTGCCCGGAAAAGCCGTTACAACCCGACCGCAACCCCGGGAAGATCGCCTCGATACCGAATCGGATCGGCGCCGACCATCTGGCCCGGCGGCGGCAGTTCGACCGCTACACAGCTCATCGGTCTCCAAGCGGTAAGATGGGCTTGTCCGGCAGCGAGGCCCCCTGCCGTAGGGGAGGGTAACGACTGGGGACCGACAGACCACCATCTCGATCTCGCCGCCGGCCGGGTGAGGGCTGCCGGCAGCCTGGATGCTGACAAGCAACGGGCCGCTCACGGCAGACTACCCTGGCTTGCCCCGCTGAATAGAAAATGGCAAGCCTGCGGGCACGCGGGCTTGCCATCGGTTGTTTCGTTCTGTCACCCCCGCCGCTACGGGCCCCCGGGAGCGTTCTTCAAGGACGGTTCTACCGTTTCCGTCGTCTCCAGGCATAGGCCGCAAGGCCGAGCGCGCCGGTGAAAAGACCCAGAAGAGTCGACGGTTCGGGAACCAGAGTGGCCGAGATCGTTCCCGTTCCATCGGAAGCAGTGAACGCGGTGAGAATGCCGCCGGGCGTTTCGACGCCGCTCAGCGTGCTACTCATAATACTGACCTGGATCTTCTTAGACGTGTCGATAAGCGGCAAAGTGAGGGAATGCACACTTGCTTCGCCCAGCACGAAAACCGAGCCTTCCAAGCCGTTGTAAATCACCCTGAGATCCGAGACGTTTAACTGCAACGACCAGGGGCCAAAAGGGGTAGAATCGGTGCTGAAAAGGTCAATCCCGAAGCTGTTCGAGTTGGAGCTCTTGTCAGAGCCGATCAAGTCAGAAATGCCGCTGATGCCCTCCAGGAAAAGGTCCGCATAGACCACGGTGGTGTCGCTTGGGTCACCACTCTCCGTCGAAAGGATCACGGTTGTTACCGCATCGGACTTGGCGGGATCGGTGTTGTGATCCGTGTTGGCCGTCCCGGCAAAGATCTCTGAGTTCTCGTATTCGAAATCCAGGCCGGTGAATATGATATCAATCGTGTCTGCATGTGCGCCGGGCGTACAGATCAAGAACGATATCGCCACAAACAGGCCGACCGCCATCGGGAAGAGAACACTACTTGCACGCATCGTTGCCTCCTGGGCTACCTTGCCCGGCTGGAGTTAGTACGGAAGTGGATAAGACGCCTTCGGTCGCGGAATACCTCGACACACCTACCCCTGCTATACACCTATTGTAATCCTGCAACTCGTTACATCCTACTCAACGCGGAATGCCTTTGTCAAGCAATTTGCGCCCAGGCAGGGCCATTTTCTTTAAGTTTCCTCTTATTTTTCAAATTTCCGTTGCGACAATTGCCCGCCACTGACGCTGCCACGATCTGCCAAACTGTCAGGCGGCCGGGTCGGCGCTCGTCCCCCCTTCTTTCCCAATTGGTGAAATCCCGTAAATGCCGCTGATTTTGTGCATTGCGCCAAATTGGCAAGCGTTTACCCCGTTTGACAATTGATTGTCCTCCAGTAAACGTATATTACCTCGCCCAGGTCGCGAGTGTTTGGGGGACCCCACTCGTTGGTCGGGCTTGACTTGCCGCGTCGCAGTCCGGCGGCCTAACGTCAAGGAGTCATCACGGCATGGCCCACTCGGGTTGGCACCCGGCTGGCCGCGGGCTTGCCCGGTCCGTTGCGGTGGCAAAGACGACGGACCGTCGGGGTCGTCAGTGGGGAGAAACGGGCCGCGGCGGTCGGATTTGGCCCGGGGCCAGGGGGGCGTTTACGGTTTCAGGGTGACCCAACGGACCAGTTGGCCCACCAGCAGCTTCCTATCCCAGGGGGATTCGTGATTGTTCATGATGCCGGGCCGAACACAGCGGGCCGCGGCGGCCTGGGTGGCCGCTTCGGCGAAGGCGAGCATTTCTTCGGGATCGGCCGGCGCGACCCCGCCGGTCTGTACCTTCGGTGTCAACAGCGGAATCACTTCCCGCCACGACTCCACCCGGCCCCGGGGAACTATCATCAGGGAAACCCCTCTCAATAGGTGCTTACCCAGCGAACCAGGCGTTCCATGGGAAACAGGCCGTCCCATGGCGTTTCATAAATGCGCATTTTGCCCACATCGGGACAGCGTTCCACACCGCGGGCCGTCAGCGCGTCGGCCAAGGCCCGGCGCCGCCGGTCCACTGCCAGCCCCGCCGTTTGGGTGTGCAGGGAGCAGAACGGGACCACCGCGAACACGTCGTCTACAGGCCGCACGAAGAGAGTGCGCAGAAAGCACGGATCGGCCAGCCCCTGGTCCTCTTCGGCATAGACGACCGTCCAGCCCGTCCCGCGGCTGTAGTAGGCCTCGCCGCGGATATCGTATTCAGCCCGCACACCGAGGACGTTCATGGTGTCGGCCGGATCGACCTGCTGAAGGGGAGCTTGCCGGGCAACGGCTTGCATGGCTTGGGCCAGCAGCGCCGCGAATTCGGATGCCGAGACGTTCCCTCCCCGTTCGACGAAGACCGTGTGCGGGGAGTTGCAGCCTTGCTGGTCAAAAGCGCTGGCGTCGCGGGCGAGGGCCGTGGCAAGTTGCCGGGCAGCTTCTGTGTCGGCCAGGCGTTCGGCCCCCACCACGGCGAACGAAAGCTTGGGCCCGAAGATAATGTCTTCCGTGCCGAAGCGGCGGGGCAGATTCATGATGGCTTCCACCGCCTCCCGTCCACCCCACGCCACGCGGACGTCGGCCAATGCCGAGAGGGCGCGAGCCGCTTCGTGATCGTTTCGGTCGCTGTACACGGCTGCCACCGCGTCGGTGAGAATGCGCCCGCTGACGGTTTTTCCCTGCGGGTTCGTGTAGCTCAGATCGGCAAAGCCTTGGAGGAGGTAGGGCAAGGTTCCTGCCGAGAGGTGGGAGACCTTGAGCAGATTTGCGTTCTTGCACAGAAAGGACTGTAGCAGCGAGAGGATTCCCACCACGGGCACGTTCCCGGCCACCCAGTGGACCACCAATCCGCGGGGCTGGGCGCGAACCAGCGTCGGGTCGGATGGGTTCAGCCGCACGAAGCCGTCGAGACTTTCGGGTCGACCTCGCAGGGATCGCGTGGAGATCCCGGCGAGGTTCTTTCGACGCATCCAGAGGGGGAGAAAGCCGAGACCTTGCCGCCGGATGGTGGCCGCCAGCGGGTGGTTTGGCCGGGTCCAAGCCGTGGCCGCGGCATCGCAAAGGCCGATGAGGTCGTCGCCGGGCACCTTGCGGAGGGTCTCCTGCCCCGCCTTCAGCTCATCGACCAGCGGCTCGAGCGAGACGACCACCGGCCCATCATGCGGCCCCGCGTCCGGCGCAATGTGAGGGCCTTCCGCGTCAAAGAGGACGTTAAACTTCATGCTGCGTTTTTACTCTTCATGAGGATCTTTTCCGCGAGCCCAGTTCGTAGACCTGGCGAGGCAAGGTATCGCCGCAGCCGCGCGTCTCTGCCGCTTCTGCACGGCCCACGACCTCGAACCCGGTTCCGGTGATCCCCCTGGAGCCGGGCTGGCGGGTGGCGATGCGGCCCATGTCGTCCAGCAAGACCGCAATGCCCGGATAACCGTGCGGCAGCGGACAGACGAACTCCAGCAGTCCGGTTTCCCCGTCGGGCGCCAGTTCCAGGGTACGCGGATCGCGGACGAAGACTTCTGCATAGGTCGGGGCACGTTTGATCCCGTCCGCATCGTCGGGGTAGACCACGCCCAGTTGTTCGGTAAACCCGTAGATGTCGCAGATACACGTTTGAGGAACGCCGAACAGTTCCGCGGTATGCGCGTTGAGGGTGGGCTTGTCCACCGCCTGTTGCCGCAGCTTCTTCCAGCCGCCAAAGTGCAAGATGCGGACGTTTCCCGGCAGTTCGAGGTGCATACCCTTTTCGCGTAGTGGACACACGACGTACTGATACAGAATGTAGGTATAACCCAGAAAACAGAACGGTTTCCCGCCAGCTTTTAACCGGTCCACGGTTTCCATCATCTTCTCGACGTCGAGGGTCAAGGTCCCTGCGTCGCTGTTGAGGACGTGATCTTTGGTGGTGGCGGCAATCAGGAAGCCGCGCATGCCCGCGGCGCGGGCAGAAAGCTCTCGACTCGATTCGGCCCCCGTCTTGGGCGGAGCGTCCAGGATGACGAACGGGCGTCGCTTGCCGCCCAGCAGGTGGGTGAGGATTGCGGCCAGGGAACGGATTTGCCGGTTCCGAGTAATTGCGTCCAGGGTGACGCGAGCGGGTATCTGGGACGAGGTACCGCTGGAGGCGAGCACCCGCACAACCTGCTCGTCGGACACCGAACGCAGTGTCATCCGCTTGAAGATGTTCGCTGGCAGAAACGGCACGGCCGCCAGATCCTGGAGATCATCTTGGGGATCGAAACCTTGCTTGCGGCACCATTTCTGAAACGGTGCGCAGTGCTCATAGTGATGTGTGAGTTCCTCTCGCACCGCGGACAATAAGGCCGCGGTCTTTGCCTCGGCGCTCAGCCCGAAGGGGGGTAGCGAGAGGAGTTCATCGACGCGGGAACTCATGGCGCCTCTTCCAGGATCATCTTCAGCTCGCCGTCGGTCAGGCGGCAAGGATTTGTGCGAAGGCAGACGTCGGCTTTGGCGCCGGCTAGAATCTCTTCAAGTTCTTTCGGCGAGGGGCGGCGGCCGGACTGTGCCTCCAGGTTATGCGGCAAAGCCAGTGCCGCCGTCCACTGATCCAGGGCCTCGAACAGTCTTGCACGGTCGGCAAAGCCGGCGTCCAGCGCCAGTTGGTCGTAGAGTTCCCCGCACTTGGCGGCATTGAGCTTCATCGCCCGCAGAAGGAAAAAGCCCGCCGCTTGAGCGTGGCCGATTCCCAGAACGGGTCCGGCAGCATGGGCCAAGGCGTGGGCCAGCCCCGTCGAGGCCGCACTCTGGCACAGCCCCGCGAGATATGCTGCGCCGAGCATGGCCTGTCGCGGCTCGAGTTCTTGGGGATTCTGGGATGCACGAGGGAGGTCCTTGAAAATCGAACGGACGGCAGCAGCCGCCAGAGTTCTCACAAGCGGGGTCGCCATTCGCGACGTGTAGGCCTCCACGGCGTGGGCGAGGGCGTCCATGCCCGAACGGACGGTTACCTCCGCGGGCAGGCTCGTCGTCAGGGCCGCATCCAGAATGGCCAGGTCGGGCACGAAATGGGGTGAAACCCAGGGAACCTTCTTGCCGGTTTTGGGGTGGGTCAGGACCGCCGCCTGCGAGGCCTCGGAGCCGGAGCCGGCGGTGGTGGGAACGGCCGCGAAGCGGGCCTTCCGGCGGAGGGCCTCAATGGCCGGCGGTTTCTCGGCGCCCAACTCACAGTCCGGAATCTCGTACAGGGTCCAGGCGAGTTTGGCTCCGTCTATGATAGAACCTCCGCCCACCGCTACGATCCAATCCGGCTGGTGTTCTGCGGCGCGGGCGGCCATCTGGCGAACTGTTTCCAGGGAGGGTTCCGTCGAAGGCCCCGACCAGACTGCCACTTGGGCGCCGGCCTTCTTGAGGTTCGTTTCCACGGTTTCAAGGCCCCCGGATTGCTCCGCCGAACGCGCGGCAATCACCAGCGTGCGCTGGCTGTCCAGGGCCCCCAGGCGCTTCACCGTGCCGTTGGCAGCGCAAACTTCCGGGGGTTGCAGCACGCGTCGGACTGTGCTCAGCAGCATTACCTTACGATCCATCCAAGGTCTCCTTTTTGCGTAGCAAATGGCGCTGGACCTTGCCCGACGGGGTCCTGGCGATACGATCCACCCGTTCCAGCAGGCGCGGGATCTTGTATTCCTCCAGACGTCCTCGCAGCCACGCCACCAGCTCCTTCTTGGTCACGGGCGATTTGCTGACGATAAGCGCCTTGACGCACTGACCAGTGATGCCTTGGGGGTCGGGCACGCCCACGCAGGCCGATTCGATGATTCCTGGATACTGGTCGAGCAGTTGTTCGATTTCTTCGGGGCTGACCTTGAGCCCGCCCACGTTGATCAGGTCCTGCCGCCGGCCGAGCAGATGTAAGTAACCCTCTCGATCCTTATAGCCCCAGTCTCCGGAGCGAAGCCAGCCGTCTTGAAGCACCCGGGAGGTCAATTCGGGCTGCTTCCAGTATTCTTTCATGACCATTGCGCCGCGGATCACCAGTTCTCCCTGCTCGCCCGGGGCAAGTTCCCGCCCTTGTTCGTCGCGGATCGAAATCTCTACATTGGGGCTGGGGCGGCCGATGGAGACCAGCTTCTGCCGCTCCGCATGGTACTCGATAAAAGCCGCCCGCGAAGCCTCCGTAAGCCCGAAATGGTGGCAGATCCGCGTACGGGGCAGCAGCTCCATAAGCTTTTGCTTCGTTTCCAGGCGCATCGGGGCACTGCCGATTTCGATATAGCGCAGGTGGTCCCGTGCATCGCCCAAACGGTCGTGGGTCATTCGCAGAATCAGATCGAAGCCGGCCGGGACCAACGCCAGCCCGGTGGCTTTCAGATCGAGAACTCGCTTGAGGCACTTGGCCGCGTTGCGCAGCCCCGGTTCGAGAACCAGCGTGTTGCCGGTCTGGGCCATGCAACGCAGCCGCCCCAGACCGAAGGAATGGCTCAGGGGAATGGGCACCACTTCCACGTCGTTGCGGCTGCTGCGTATGAACGCGTTGGTGTTCGTCGCCGCTTGCGCGATCTGGCCGTGGGTCAGCACAACTCCCTTCTTCCGTCCACTGGTGCCGGTGGTATAGAGGATGTCGGCGGGATCCTCCATTCGGCAGACGGGCTCGATCGGCGGGGGGCCGTCTTCGGGACGGCCGGCGGAAAGAAGGTCCTCGCAGGAAATCGGCAGGGTCAGATCCACCGCCAGCAGGGCAAGAGCTGCCTCGCAGTCTTCGGCCACCAGCCGCGCGGCGTCGCCTGGAATATCGGGGTTGAGGGGGACTGCGACACCTCGGACACTATGGACTGCGAAGTATGCCGCTGCCA